>JBGOWS010000215.1:0-4196 GCA_041478735.1 Thermodesulfovibrionia bacterium
CATGATCCTCGTTACAGGGCCTACCGGAAGTGGCAAGACAACTACCCTCTATTCCGCATTGAGTTTTCTCAATAAGCCCGGCATTAATATAATGACTGCAGAGGACCCTATTGAGTATAATTTTGCAGGGATGAATCAGGTGCAAATGAAAGAAGAGATAGGACTTACATTTTCCTCAGCCCTCAGGGCCTTTTTAAGACAGAGTCCTGATATCATTCTGGTTGGAGAGATTCGAGACTTTGAGACAGCTGAAATTGCAGTTAAGGCAGCATTAACAGGCCATCTTGTCCTGAGCACCCTGCATACAAATGACGCACCGAGCAGCATAAGCAGATTATTAAATATGGGGATTGAACCTTTTCTTGTATCGGCATCTCTTATCCTTATCGCTGCCCAGAGGCTTGCCAGAAAGATGTGCCAGAATTGCAAAGAAGAGGAAAAGGTTCCTGTTCCTACCCTTATAAGTTTAGGTTTCCCGGAAGAAGAGGCAAAGACCGTAAAATGTTACAAAGGCAAGGGTTGTCCTGTATGCAATGGTTCTGGATATAAGGGAAGGATAGCTCTTTACGAAATTATGCCTGTCGGCGCTGAGATTAATGAGATGATTCTTGAAGGTGCATCAGCAGATGAGTTAAAAAAGACAGCCGTGAGGTTTGGCATGAGGACCTTAAGGATGAGTGGTCTTACTAAAGTTAAAGAAGGTGTAACCTCTATAGAAGAGGTGATGAGAGTCACATTTGGAGATTAACCCTGTAGAGTATAATAAGCTACTCCACAGGATGAATAGAAGGGTGAAGGAGGAAGAAAATATAAATGGCTACGCTTTATGACTTATTGAAGGCGATGATAGAAAAGAATGCCTCAGACCTCCATATAACAACAGGGAGTCCGCCGAGGTTAAGGATAGATGGAAAGCTTGAGTATATCGATCACCCACAGCTGTCCCCTGCAGACACGAAGGCGCTATGCTATAGCATTCTTACTGACGCCCAAAAGCATAAATATGAGGAAAATAATGAGCTCGACCTTTCTTTTGGCATTAAGGGGTTAAGCAGGTTCAGGGCAAATATCTTTATGCAGAGAGGCGCGGTGGCCGGAGTATTCAGAACTATTCCGTTCGAGATCAGGACTTTTAAGGATCTCGGATTGCCTGAAATTGTTAATGAGCTTGTAAAAAAGCCGCGCGGTCTCATCCTGGTTACCGGGCCAACAGGAAGCGGGAAATCTTCAACACTCGCAGCAATGATCGACAGGATAAACTCAGAGAGATATGACCATATTATAACTGTGGAGGACCCGATTGAATACCTTCACTCGCACAAAAAATGTCTTGTCAACCAGAGGGAAGTGAATGCTGACACAATGTCATTTAAAACCGCGCTGAAATATGTCCTCAGACAGGATCCTGATGTGGTTCTGATAGGCGAGATGCGCGACCTTGAGACAATAGAAGCAGCGCTTACAGTGTCAGAAACAGGGCATTTAACACTTGCTACATTGCATACAAATTCTGCAGTCCAGACAATAAACCGTATCATCGATGTGTTTCCGCCTCATCAACAGGCGCAGATAAGGGTTCAGCTGTCTTTTGTTCTTGAGGGTATACTTGCTCAACAACTTATCCCCAAGAAATCCGGAAAGGGAAGGGTTCTTGCAATTGAGTTGATGATTCCCAATCCAGCTATAAGAAATTTGATAAGAGAAGACAAGATACATCAGATATATTCAATGATGCAGACAGGGCAGACAAAATTTGGTATGCAGACAATGAACCAGTCATTATTCGAGCTTTATTCGAAAGGTTTTTTATCATATGAAGATGCTATTGGAAGGTCAACTGTACCCGAAGAGTTAATTACAATGCTCCAGAGGGGTGCGGCAGCAACCTCTGGCCGGGGGAGGGTATAAAAATGGCTATTGTCTTTCAATGGTCAGGTAAAACGCCAAAAGGTGTTGTTGAATCAGGTGAAATGAGTGCATCAACAAGGGAAGAGGTATTTGCACAACTAAGGAAAAAAAATATTATACCTACTGTAGTGACTGAGAAGCCAAAGAAAGTAAGTAAATTTAGTTTCGGAGGAAAGGTAAAAGATAAGGATATTGTTGTTTTCACAAGGCAGTTTTCTACAATGATAGATGCGGGGCTTCCGCTTGTGCAAACGCTTGAAATACTGTCCACGCAGGTTGAGAACAAGGGCTTTGGCAAGACACTTACACAGATCAAGACAGATGTTGAGTCAGGTTCAACATATGCTGATGCCCTTAAAAAGCACCCGAAGGTATTCAGTGAATTATATGTAAATATGGTGGCGGCAGGTGAGGCTGGCGGTATCCTCGATACAATACTCAACAGGTTAGCTGCTTACATAGAAAAGTCGATGTCACTGAAGAAAAAAGTTAAAGGGGCCATGGTTTATCCGCTGGTTGTATCGTCAATTGCTGTTTTGGTAATTGCTGTCATAATGATCTTTGTTGTCCCAACATTTTCAAAGATGTTTACCACGATGGGAGGAACACTGCCGCTGCCGACAAGAATAATTATTAATACGAGTAATTTTATTGCAGGCCTAGGCGGGCTAATGACCTTCGGAGCAATAGTTGCCATTGTTGTATCTATTAAGCAGTTTCGAAATACAGAGAAGGGTAAAAAGGTTTCAGATACGATATTACTCAAACTTCCTATATTTGGTACGCTCCTTAATAAGGTTGCTGTGGCGAAATTCACAAGGACACTTGGGACACTTGTGAGCAGTGGTGTTCCAATATTGGACGGTCTTGAGATAACGGCGAAGACATCGGGCAATAAGGTAGTTGAGTATGCGATTATGGATGTTAGAAAGGGAGTTGCGGGAGGGAAGACCCTTGCAGAGCCTATTACAAAGGCTAAGGTATTTCCTCCAATGGTAACACACATGATAGCAGTTGGTGAATCAACAGGCGCGCTTGATGCAATGCTCAGCAAGATTGCTGATTTTTATGATGATGAAGTGGATACAGCTGTATCAAACCTAACTGCAATGATGGAGCCCATGCTTATGGTATTTCTCGGGGGTGCTGTTGGTTTTATAGTTGTCGCTATGTATCTTCCGATATTCAAGTTGATTACACTTATAAAATAGAGGGAAATGTCAGAAGATGCAGCAACATTAAAGAAAAAGATAAAGGCCCTGATAGCTTTCAGGGTCATATTTATTACCCTTCTCCTCGGTTCCTCTTTTCTTTTTAAAGGAAATGAAAGATTCTCTTATGTCTATGCACTCTCTTGTCTGATTATTTCCTTTTATGTAGTCACCATCATTTATTCTCTGCTACTCGGAAGGATTAAGAACCTTGTCACATTTGCCTACACACAATTAATGCTCGATGTAATTTTTGAGATAGTGCTCATCCATATTACAGGCGGCATTGATAGCTGGTTTTCTTTTACCCTTATACTTACTGTTATATCTTCAAGTATAGTATTGAACAAAAGGGCAGGTTATATAACCGCAACGTGTAGCAGCATCCTTTATGGAATACTTATAAACCTCCAGTTTTACAAGCTGCTGCCTGTTACCAGTGGAGATGTGACGGAGGAGAAGGCCTACTTCTATAAACTATTTGTTCATATAATTTCCCTTTATCTTACTGCTTATCTCAGTGGTTATCTCTCATCACGATTAGAGAAGACGGTACAAAAACTTGAAGAGAAGGATCTATATTTGCGAGACCTTGAGATTTTCAACAGGGAAGTGGTGGAGAGCCTGCCGAGCGGCCTATTTACTGCAGATATGTCCGGTAATGTTTTAATCTTCAACCGTACCGCTGAAAAAATAACAGGCATAAAAAAAGGCGCTGTTATAGGCCAGAGGGTGGATTTGCTTTTACCTATCTTTAAGTTCCCTTTTTCTGAAGGACGGAAAGAGGATAGAATAATGGTCGATGGGGTTCAAAAGATAATCGGGCTTAGTATCTCTGCGCTCAAGGGTATAGATAAAAGCCCCCGGGGATTTATCGGGGTGTTCCAGGACCTTACGCAATTAAAGAGGCTTGAAGAAGAAATGAAGCATAAAGAGAAAATGGCAGCTATAGGAGAACTTTCTTCAAATATAGCTCATGAGATCAGAAATCCCCTTGCATCTCTGAAGGGTTCTATAGAGATACTTAAGGAAGATTCGGTACCCAGAAATTATAAGGAGAGACTTATGGAGATTGCC
>JBGOWS010000081.1:0-8505 GCA_041478735.1 Thermodesulfovibrionia bacterium
GCCATTTTATTCTGCGTAAGTGTACCTGTTTTATCTGTGCATATCACTGTTACAGCACCGAGTGTCTCAACAGATGTAAGTGTTTTTATTAATGCTTTTCTCTTTGCCATCCTCTGGCTTCCCATGGCAAGAGAGAGAGTCATAGTTGGGAGCATGCCTTCAGGAATAAGCGCCACTGTTATGCCGATTGCAAAAATAAAGTTGTCCCAGAAACTTCTTCCAATTGCAAAACCTAAAGAAAAAAAGAATATACCAACTGCTGCAGCGATTGTAGCTACTATCCTAGTTGCTCTTATAATCTCCTTCTGGAGTGGACTGAGTCCCGCCTCTACAGCACTTGTCAGGTGCGCAATACGTCCGAACTCTGTTGTCATTCCTGTTGCAAATGCGACTGCCATACCTGAACCACTGATAACTGTTGTCCCTGCGAAGGCAATATT
Organism: Thermodesulfovibrionia bacterium; assembly: GCA_041478735.1. Taxonomy (GTDB): domain Bacteria; phylum Nitrospirota; class Thermodesulfovibrionia; order Thermodesulfovibrionales; family SM23-35; genus JBGOWS01. The sequence goes on from JBGOWS010000081.1 coordinate 441, forward strand.
AGGGCTCTCGAGAAATTCCCCATCAAACGGTTCATGATTTGTTAACATCGGCTCTGATTCGCCTGTCAGAGGTGCGTTATTCACCTTGAGATCAGATGTCTTTATGAGTCTTGCATCTGCAGGGATTTTATCACCCTCTGAAAGCATTATCATGTCACCCGGGACAACCTCTCTGCCATGAATCTCTTTTTCTTTTCCGTCCCTTAAAACCTTTACATAAAAAGGTAGTAGCCTTTTCAGGGCTTCAAGCGCCTTTTCTGCACGGTATTCTTGAATAAATGTAAAAACTGCATTTATGAATATTACTCCTATTATTGCGATACCGAGGGTAAGCATGCCCTCACCAGGATGTAGATATTCAGACAGGAAAGAGAAGAAAGCGGCAATCCAGAGAAGGATAGCTAAAAAATGGGTAAACTGGGAAATTAATCTCAGATATAGGGGCCTTTTTCTGACCTCTTTTATCTCGTTCAGACCATATTCATGGAGACGTCTTCTGGCATCCTCTTCAGAGAGCCCTCTATCAGAAGTTACAAGGCTTTTTAAGACTTCTTCTTTTGACAGGGTCTGGATTTTCACCTAAAAATACCTTTTTGCTGTCATTCCGAGCGAAACGAGGAATCTCGCTCTTTGGGATTGCTTTGGCTTCGCCTCGCAATGACATTTTTATTTTCTTTTGTGTCGACTTGCTGGCATGAGTGTTTCATTTTTCCCATATATCGATTCTGTCATGGATTCTCATCGGTGTTCATGTTTAGGCCTTAGGATTATAAGATTACATGGGGCTTCCCTGAGGACATCCTCTACAGGATTGCCACTAATAATGCTTCTTAAAAGACTCCTCTCACTCCCCCCCATAACGATTAGGTCATTTCTTCTATGGGCAGCTTCTATGGTTATGGCCCGTGAAATGCCACCATACCCGGTTCTTCTCTCATGGAGTATCATGTACCGATTTAAACATTCAGTGAATTGCTCGATATCCTTTGGAATGCGTTCCTCTCTCTGAGCGGGTTTTAAATGTATCTCTCCGTGGAAAAAACTTGTTATGGGACTGGGTAAATGGAAAAGTGTAACAGTGGATTCAAAGCCTTGTGCAAGTTTTGCCACAAAACATGCCCTTTCTTCAAGGTTTGTCATATAACCCCTCAAAGGGACAAGTATATTCTTAGGATGTATCTTTCCCATGCGAACTACCCTCACCATCGCCACAGAACATGGCAGTTTTACCATAAATTCTCTTGCAAGGGTCTTCATAAAAAATCGCTTTTTTATATCCTCTCTTCTTGTGGCTGTAAAGACAATGTCTATCTTATCTTTCTTTACTATTTCGAATATCTTTTTAAAGGGGCCTCCCTTTTCAGTGATGCGCTCCACCTCTATTCCTTGACCCTCAGCCTCTATGAAAAGTCTCTCAAGGGCAGATTCTGCGTGTCCGAATACATCCTTGTTAATCCCCTCTTCTGCAACAAAGACTAAAGAAAGCCTTGCCTGGCAGGATTTTGCAAGGGCTATCGCATACCTTGCTGCTATCTCTGAATTTGTGAACTCATTTACTGCAGCAAGGATTTTTTTATACATAGAGAACTCTGTTCCAATGGTTGAGATTTCTGGATTCCTGCTTCCGCAGGAATGACGTCATTCCCGTGAAAACGGGAATCCAGTGCCTTAATAATCTTAAATAACTTTTAATCTCTTTAAAGATTAATAGCATAATTGAATTATAGCGATACTAACGTTGAATCGCAAGAAATCGAAGTAGAGTAAGCGATTGTTCACAAATTGAGGATGAAGATATACACCCTCCCCTACCCCTCCCATCAAGGGAGGGGAGAAATGTATTCCTCCCCTCTAAAAAGAGGGGCCGGGGGTGTGTTATGAATAAAATAATCTACACACCCCTTTCCCCTCTTGATAGAGGGGAAAAATGCTCGGGCCCCATCTCCCATTGTGGGTCAGGGTGAGGGGGATTTTTGAATAAAATGTTACAATAATTTATGTTTGATAAGTCCTGTAAGAATCTGCTGGTCAGGGGAGTTAACTGGATAGGGGATGGTGTTATGACCCTGCCTGCATTAATGGCAATGAGAAAGGCAATGCCTGAAACAAAAATCTCTCTTCTTGTTAAACCATGGGTGTCTCCTCTCTTTGAAAACAATCCGAATATAGATGAGATCATTATTTACGGTGATGAACATAAAGGCACTATAGGTAAAATAAAACTGTCAAGAATGCTTAACAAAAAAGAGTTCTGCGGCGCTATCCTGCTTCAAAATGCATTCGACGCTGCCCTTATAACATTCCTTGCAGGTATAAAGGAGAGGGCTGGATATAATAGGGATGGCAGGGGGCTTCTTTTAACAACCGCGGTCTCTGTGCCTAAAAATGAGAGGGAAGTACACCAAATTAACTACTATCTAAACCTGCTTGAGCAAATAGGAATAAATGCAAGATATTCAGACCCGTACATATATCTCACACTTAATGAAAGATTGCATGCGAGGGAACTGTTAAAGAATATGAAAAGGCCCATTTTAGGAATCAACCCAGGCGCGACATATGGTTCAGCCAAGAGATGGTTTCCAGAGAGGTTTGCTGAAATTGCAAATTGGTTTATAAGCGATACAGGTGGAAGCGTGATTATTTTTGGCGGAAAATCAGAAGTTGATATTGCTGATGAAATATATAAAAAGATAATCCCGGACTTCAGAACATCGAACTCTCTTCTCAGCTTAGCTGGTAAGATATCCCTGCGAGAGCTCATTTCGCTTATAGCAGAATGTGATGTATTTATTACAAACGATTCAGGACCTATGCATATTGCATATGCAGTCATGACGCCTCTGGTAGCAATATTTGGCTCAACTGACCCTCAATTGACAGGTCCCCCGCCTTGGGAGAATGGAAATAATAGTGTAGTAATAACCCCTGACCTTTCGTGCAGTCCATGTTTTGAACGAACCTGTAAAAATAATGATATGAGATGCATGTATGCAATAACATCAGATGATGTTTACTACGGAATAAAGAAGATATTGTCAGACAAGCCTGCAGTTTTTTTTGACAGGGATGGGACCTTATGCCGGGATACAGGCTATCTAAACAAATATGATGATTTCAATATTTTTATAAATATTGATAATGTAAAACTTCTTAAACAGAAAGGTTTCAAACTTATAGGTGTTACCAATCAATCAGGCATTGCAAGAGGTATAGTTGATAAAGAGTTTGTAGAAAAAATTAACAACATTTTTATAAAACAATACGGTTTTGATGATTTCTATTACTGCCCACATCATCCTGATGATCATTGTCCCTGCAGAAAACACGAGCCGGGGATGATCCTCAGGGCAAGGGCTGAGCATGGGATAGACTTTAAGAAATCATATATTGTCGGAGATAAAGAAGCAGATATGCTTATTGCAAGAGCTGTTGGCGCAAAAGGGATCCTTGTACAGACAGGAGAGCTAAAGGAATCCCAATATGCTGATTTTATTGCTAAAGACCTCGCAGAGGCGGTGGATTTTATTACCAGGGATAAAGGGTTTTTTAGAAGCCTTTAAAGATAATTTAATGCCATCTTTAACAGAAGATAAATTTTCAGATATGTATAGCCAAACAATAACATACGGGCTTTTTTCGTTGCGGATGAGACACGGAGAAGAAAAGTTTTCAAGGCTTTCAGCTTATCAGAACATCCCACCTACAATACCTTTTCTGAAAAGGCTTTTTTATTTCCTCACAGGACCCAATCTGCCACAATCTATTGAATGGCTTGTGGATGACATCACCAGTGTCTTAGAAAATACTGATATTGACGCTATACATAGAGAGCTCCACACTGAGAGATGGATTGATGACCCTGTTATTCATTTTTATGAGACCTTTCTTTCGGTATATAATCCATCCGAAGATAATAAATCTCCATTTATTGAAGAATTGATGGAAGACTATAAAAGAGATGTAAAGGGAGAACGGAATATCCAGCCATTGAGTGATGATTATATAAAGTTTTTACGGTTTGCACAGTGGAAGATAGAAAAGACTGGAAAAGGTATTGTAGGATTTATAACAAACAACTCATATCTGAGCGGTTTAATTCATAGAGGTATGCGCAAAAGGTTATTAAACGCATTTGATGAGATTTACATCCTTAATCTTCATGGCAGTAGCAGGACTGGAGAGAAACCGCCTGATGGAATAGCAGATGAAAATGTTTTTAATATCCAGCAAGGTGTGGCTATTAGCCTATTTGTGAAACTATAATAAAAATAAAAGGAGGCTTTATGATAGAAGGGAAGGAATATAGATACACAATAATAATTGAACCATGCGAAGAAGGTGGATATTTTGCGATGTGTCCTGCGTTTCCTGGCTGTCATGTTCAAGGTGAAACATATGAAGAAACAATAAGTGAAATGAGAAATGCTATTAAGGCTTTTATTGAAGATTATATTGCCGATAATGAGCCCCTTCCCGAGGATGATGTGACTATAACATCACTTAAAGTTGCTGTATGAGTCCCAAATTTCCAACTGTAACATCCGATGAAGTTATACGAGTTTTGACCAGAATCGGTTTTAAATTTAAAAGACAATCTGGCAGTAGTCATGCAATATATCATCGAGAGACAGATAAACGACGCACTAATGTGCCAATCCATTCGGGAAAAATCATAAAGAGAAAGACGCTGAAATCAATATTGTTATCTGCTGGATTAACAATAGAGGAATTTGAAAGGCTAAGAAGAGAGTAAAAGTTATGCCTAAACTTTTCTATAAAGACCTCTGGGGGAAAAGAGCAGACAAATACAAATTCCTTGAGTCAAACGATATCTCCACCGTTAACTGGCAGGAGCTTAACTCTTTAGAACCTTATCATTTCTTTGTACCAAAAGATTTTTCGCTCAAGGAGGAATATGAAAAGTTCTGGTCAGTTAAGGATATTTTTATTCAGTTCAGCAGTGGTGTTAAAACCCATAGAGACCATTTTATCGTAGGGTTTACGAAAGAAGAAGTGGCAAACAAGATTCGGATTTTTACAGGTACATTGGATGATGAAACAGTAGTAGATTTGCATCTTTTAAAAGATACGCAGGCTAAAGCCTTCGGCCACCCCTACCCTGAATCAAAATCTGAAATCTCAAATCTTCAATCTACAATAACAGTCGGCTATCCAGTTCAAGGCACTGATAAAGTAGAAAAAATTAAATATCTGAATGGCTTAGGGTTTACATTAATAAAGAGCAATATTTTGAAAACATCATAGAAGATGTCTGGAATTATCATATTGGAAGTTATAAGGTCATGGAAAAATTTCTTAAAGATAGAAAAGGAAGGCGTTTGAGTCTTGATGAGATTCAAAGGTATCTAAAAATTATTTCTTCAATAGCACAAACAATAGAAATACAAAAAGAGGTTGACAGAATATGGCAAACGTAGGAAGAAATGATCCATGTCCGTGTGGTAGTGGGAAAAAATACAAAAAGTGTTGCCTGCCAAAATCATACGTTGAGACAGGCAAAGAAGAATCCCTTAAGGCAAAACTCGTTCAGGATATTTTAGCTTTTAGTAAAAGATACTATGGAGATTTAATTGATGAGGCGCATGAATATTTCTGGAACGACTTTGATCCTGAGAAAGAATTAAGTGGCACCACCCTTGACATGGCTAATATAAATTTCTGGGAATGGCTTGTGTACGACTGGATACCTGATGAGGAAGACGGACGGACTTTAATAGAACTTTATATGGATAATAACAAAAGGCTGAACTTAGACGAATCTAAGGTATTAAATATGATGAAGAGCTCTGTAATTAGCCTTTATGAAGTTCAAGAGGTATTTCCTGAAAAAGGTTTATTGCTGAAAGACCTTCTTATGGGTGGAGAATATGATGTTCGAGAAAAGCTGGCAACAAGAAGTGTTAGAAAGTGGGATATTTTTGCCACAAGGCTTTTGCATCTTGATGGCAAATATATCATGAGTGGTTGTGTTTATCCATATCTGCTGAAACAAAAAGAGAAGATAATTGAAGATATTACGGAAAGTTTCGAAGACTATAAAATGGATTTCCCCGATGATACTCTGGATGATTTTTTAAAGACCAATAGTGAGTTATTTAATTTTTACTGGTACGAGATTATTCGTCATCCTCCTCAAATAAAGTTTATCACAACGAGTAAAGAGCCGTTTTTGTTTTCAAAGGCAATATTTGAAATCAAAAATAAAGATGCTGTTTTTAATGGATTAAAAAGAATAAAAGGATTTCAGCAAGAAAAAGAAAATAAATTTGTATGGCTTGCTGAACGTGATAAGGACGGTAGTGCGACAGTGTTTGGAAACATTGAGATAAATGACAAAATTCTGATACTTGAATGCAATTCAAAGGAAAGGCTTGAAAAAGGTAAAAAGATTATCCTAAAACACGTTTCCGATTCAGTTATTCACAAAGCCGATACATTTCAGGATCCCTTGCAGGCAATAAAGTCATCAAAAGACAAGCCTGAAAAACAGATTGATAGTGAAATCCCCATGGAAATACAGCAAGAGCTTTATACACAGTTTATGCAGAAACACTCTGAGAAATGGCTAAATGAAAAAATCCCCCACCTTGGCGGTAAAACTCCCTTAGAGGCTGTTAAGACAGAGGAAGGCAAGAAGAAAGTAGTAGAACTTTTAAAAGATTTTGAAAACAGAGAAGAACACAATAAGAGAGAGGGAAGACCATATTTTGATCTTTCTTGGATGTGGGAGAGGCTTAATATTGAAAAAGAGCCTTAACTCTTATGAATACTGTTAAACTTGTAAAGCATCCTAAAAATATACTCATCGTCAAACCCAGCTCCCTCGGCGATGTTATACATAGCCTGCCATTTTTAAATGCAATAAGAACATGTTTTCCTAAAACCAAGATACACTGGGTTATCGCAAAGGGTCTTGAAGGGCTTCTTGAAGGGCACCCCATGATTAACAAACTTTGGATTATAAATAAAGACACATGGAAAAAGATTAAGAATGTGAAGAGTACGATTAATGAACTCAAGGTGTTATTTAAAACGCTGAAAAAAGAAAATTATGACCTTGTAGTTGATCTGCAGGGACTCTTAAGGAGCGGGGTTATTACAGCAGCTACGGGTGCCCCTGTCAGGGTTGGGTTTGCTGAAGCAAGAGAAGGCAGCAGTTTTTTTTATACACATAAGGTTGAAGGCGGAAGAAATATCCATGCTGTTGATAGATATTTAAAGATTGCACATTTTCTCGGATGTGATATAAATGATGTGTGTTTTCCTTTACCATTGTCTTTTAACTCGTCACTCGTCACTCGTCACTCGTCACTCTCTGAAGACTACGCTGTTATTGTCCCTGGTGCAAGATGGAAGACAAAGATATGGCCTCCTGAAAAATTTGGGGAACTTTCATCAAAATTGCCTTTAAGAACAGCAGTAGTAGGAGGCAAGGGGGATATAGATGCTGCAAATGAAATTGTTAATCTTTCAAAAGGGAATGCCATATCACTTGCCGGGAAGACAGACCTGAAGGAGTTGCTAGAGGTAATGAGAGGTGCACAGTTTGTGGTAAGCAATGATTCGGGCCCTATGCATATTGCTGCTGCCCTCGGCATCCCTGTCTTTGCGATTTTTGGACCTACAGACCCAATAAAAACAGGCCCTTACGGAGAAGGACATACTGTAATCAGAGGAGATATTCCATGTGCGCCCTGTTTCAAGAGGACATGTAACGATGTAAAGTGCATGGACAGTTTGTCTGTAGAGAAGGTCTATGAAATAATTAAGCAGCGATTACATTCATAACGAACTCTGTTCCAATAAATGTCATGCTGAACTTGATTCAGCATCTATTTTTTAGATCCCGAAACAAGTTCGTGATGACAGAATAACAAATACTAAAAAATCTTAAACAAATTTTAAGATTTTTGGTAATTAATATCATGAGACAAACATAATGAATACTCCCCGCCGCAGAGACGGCGGGGTATCTTTAGGTAAATTTTATTAATTTAAAATCCCCCCTCGCCCCCCTTTTCCAAAGTGGGGGTAGGAGGAA
>JBGOWS010000244.1:0-3684 GCA_041478735.1 Thermodesulfovibrionia bacterium
CATCGTGCCGTAATAGAAATTTAAGGCGTTAATTGCCTGGTTTAATGTGGAAGTGGCGGATTCTTTTTCCTCTACGAGGTAAACCCCGCACCGAATTGGTGCGGGGTAAAGCAAGTAATCTTTTATGTCGTTGTCAGTAATCTCAGATGGCCTCTTTACCGCAAACCCCAAAAAGTCCCTGTTGTAATAAACATAGCCTTTGACAGTTTTATAGCTGTATTTTCTTGATACAAGTTCTCTTCTCAGGTCTTCAAAGTTGTATTCTGAAACTACTATTGGAGAGGGGTGCTCAATTTGAGATTGCTTCAGGACTTCATCCCTCGCAATGACAGGAATATGTATCTTAGTTGAGGAAAGTTCTGCTTGCAGGGCAGGGTCTATTTGAATTTCTTCTCCTTCAAAGACCTTAAGAATCTTCTCTAATGTGCCATCAGTATGGAAAAGCTCCAGTATTTATCATCCTTAATGCCATTTTCGGCCTTCAATGGTTTTGACCTTTTCAACAAGCAGAGGATCATAAGGAATAAGAAAAGGCAACCGTTATCCTGCCTGAGTCGTCTTTACTGGCAGTTACTACCCCATAAATAATACCTCTTTTAGAAAGATGAGGGTTTTATGACTTAATTATTGATTAGAGCCCTTGCACTGTCAAGGGATTTTCTCCTGAAAAGTTCTTTTGGAGGGTGTTTATGTGCTATAATTTGTGTATGCTTACGCAAGATATCTATGATATTTTAAAGCCCTGTCTATGGGGTGCTATGGTTGAATCATTGGATATCAAAGAAGATGGTTTTCTCATTATTGAGCGCCTACTTGAGCATGGGGGAGATAAACAGGTCGAATTCGTACTCGAAACCTATGATAAAGACACTATATTAAAAGTAATTAAGCAAAGTGCATACCTTTCAACTAAAACTGTCAACTATTGGTGCCTGTATTTTAATATTAAGAAGGAGGATACACGATGTTTTACAAGGCAGTCCCCCAACATATAAAAAGAGGCCTTGTGTTTTTTGATGACGCTGAAAAAGGGCTAAAGATGTCGTTCTTTTAAAAGATTTTTCTTTTCAATATCCCATCAATCAAATAGAAGGGGAAGGGGTCAAAAAGTTTTTTATAAATATGGTTTTTAAACACAATTAACCCAACATCTTCTTCAAGATTGCCCTTGCATTCATGAATATATCAATGTATGTTTTATCCTGATAATCCCTGTAGGTATAGAGATAGGGATTGTATATGCCATCTTTAAATATAAGCGTCACCTCGGCATATATTCCTTTGCCGATGTAGATGCGGTGTGCATAGTTTTTTGTGGATGCAAGGACTATTTTAGATAGCGTAAGATAACCGGGGTCAAGATTAATACATCTTTTACCGGAAGATAATGCATCTTCAATTGCATTTGTATTTAGTTTAATATCTGCAAGAATTCCGGGATCAATTAAAGTTTTAAAAAATATAAACTGTCTGAATAAGGGACTGCCGAGTTCATCCTTATAGTAAGAAGAATAGTCCCATGGCATGGAGGGGCTTACAAGTAAAATGTCCCCGAAGTGTTTCTCGAGTATTTTTTTTGAGTAATCGAATATTTCTGAATCGGAATAGAGTGTTCCTATGAAAAGGAGCGCTGGCTCAGTAGCCCTAACCCTTCCCATGATTATTCTTAACCCGCGTTAATCGGGTTCATTCATAAGAGCCTGGAATGTTTCGAGCGCGCGCGGAGAATCCCATTCTGCAGGGCCTATTATCTTATTCCTCAGGATCCCTTTCTTGTCGATTATAAAAGTCTCAGGGACACCTGTAATCCCGAAATTTTTGGCAGCAGAACCATCGGGATTTAAGTATATAGGGAAAGTGTACCCATTTTCTTTCATAAAATTAAATGCCCTATATTCATCGTCTTTGAAAAGGATGGTTATCAGCTTAAATTTAGGGTTTCCTGACGTCAGTTTGGATAACTCCTCGATAGATGGTAATTCATTTATGCATGGCTCGCACCAGGTAGCCCAGAAATTTATAAAAACAACCGCCCCACTTAATTCGGAAAGTTTTATTTTATTTTTATTGATATCAATGAGTTCAATATCAGGTGCAACACTCCCGATTGTGGTTATCTCTGGTCTATGTCTTATAATAAGAAAAGCAATAGTAATTCCGGAAAGTAAAATTATCAGAAGGATAAGAGCCTTTTTTTTCACCGTATATTCTTACATGTCATTGCGAGCCCGAAGGGCGTGGCAATCTTTTCTCTTGAGATTGCGGAGCCTGTTCCGAGCCTGTCTTGAGATTGCTTCGGTCGATGCGACCTCGCAATGACAGGTGAGGAATCTACCTTCATGCTATGACATTTCATCAAATTCGCTTGAATTAGTTAGCACCAGACAGGACAGAAACAGCTTCCTCGGCTTCTATAAATGCAGGCGTGCTGCCTTCAAGGATAACATTTATTTTATGTGCGCCTTTAAATCTTCCTTTGAGGATCTCTTCGGATAGAGGGTCCTCTATTACCTTTTGTACAGCTCTCCTCATCGGTCTTGCACCATATGCAGGCTGATAGTAGTTCTTTATTATCCATTCCTTTACTTCCTGTGACACCTCAATTATAAGCTCTTGTTCAAGTAGCATCATGTTTGTCTCTTCCACAAGTAGATCAATAATAGATAACAGGTGCTCTTTCTCGAGGGGATGGAATACAACTGTTTCATCAACGCGGTTAAGAAACTCGGGGTTAAATGTTTTCTTAAGTTCATTCAGTACGTTTTCCTTTATTTTTTCATACACAACCTCAGATATATTGCTCTGGAAACCGAGAGGTGTCGCCTTTTCGATCATCCTTGCTCCAAGGTTTGAAGTCATTATAATTACGGTATTCCTGAAATCAACTTTTCTACCAAAGTTATCTGTAAGTACGCCTTCATCGAGAACCTGGAGGAGTATATTGAAGACATCAGGATGTGCCTTCTCTATTTCGTCGAAGAGTATCACAGAATATGGCCTCTTCCTGATCCTTTCTGTTAGCTGTCCACCTTCTTCATAACCTATATAACCTGGTGGGGCTCCTGTAAGTCTGGAGACATTAAATCTCTCCATATATTCTGACATGTCTATCTTTACGAGTGAAGTCTCATCATTAAACAGGAACCATGCCAAGGCTTTCGCAAGTTCTGTCTTGCCGACACCCGTAGGACCAAGGAAGAAGAATGAGCCTATTGGTTTTCTACTTGATTTAAGCCCTGCCCTTGACCTTCTAATTGCCCTTGATACAGCCTTTATTGCTTCTTCCTGGCCTATTATTCTTTTGTGGAGGTTTACCTCCATCTTTATAAGTTTCTCCGATTCTTTTTCTTCAAGTTTCGAGAGTGGTATACCGGTCATCTTGGATACTGTATACTCGACATCCTCTTCCATTACAGAAGGTATTTCCTTATTTAAATTATCTATCCATTGTTTATGTAACTGTTCATAAATCCGTTTGAGTCTTTCTTCTTCTAATCTGACAGATGAAGCCTTTTCGAGATTGTGGAGTTTTATATATAGGTTTTTCTCTCTTGAAAGTTTCTGTATATCGGTCTCGAGTTCTTTCAATTCCCGAGGAGGGGTATAACGCTTAAGTTTAATTCTTGACCCTGTTTCATCTATAACATCTATTGCCTTATCAGGGAGATATCTATCAGAGATATA
>JBGOWS010000115.1:0-6879 GCA_041478735.1 Thermodesulfovibrionia bacterium
ATATCTGGTTTGTTCCGCGCCTACTCACAAAAACAATTCTGTCACCTTTTGGGGACCAGGATGGTGAGGTATTGTAAGAGCCTTCAAAGGTTATTCTCCGAACATTTGAGCCGTCTATGTGCATAATATAAATCTGCGGAGTACCCCCCCTGTCTGAGACGAATGCAATATATTTGCCATCAGGAGAAACAGAAGGTGATACCTCGATACCGTAGGATGAAGACAATTTTGTTGTCTTATTGTCCTTTAGATTCATTATGTAAAGGTCAGATGTTCCATCTTTTGAAGAAGAAAAGGTAAAATCATTCCCCTCAGGCAGAAAATCTCCGGCTATGTTTGTGCCTTTTGAGAAAAATACTTTCCTCTCACTCGTTTTACTAAAGTCTAACAAATAAATTCCCCATTGTCTATTCCTTTCAGCGGAATATATAAGCTTTGTGCCATCTCTTGACCAGCGGGGAGTTAGGATGATGTTCCCTTTCAATCCCAACCGTGTAATTCTATTTCCATCCCAGTCCATAATATAAATTCCCATTCCATCTTTATATTCTGCAACAAATGATATTTTTGACCTGAAAATGCCTGTTTCACCAGTGAGTGTATAATAGATATCGTTTGCAATGGCGTGGGAAAGCGGCCTTATAAATCCCCTCTCTGCCGCATATCTTTTTTTAAATATCTCTTTTCCCTCAAAGACATCATAAAGAGATACGGTTACAGTTAAGTTTTTGCCCTCTTGAACAGATCCTTTTACAACCGCCTCTACTCCAAGGGGTGTCCAGTTTTTCGGATTAAATGACCGGGAAGGATTTTCTATATAGGCAGTTTTGTCTACATAGAAAAAAAGCCCTGTAAATGTAAGGTCATCCCTTATAATATCTGATATCTCTCTGCCTGAATTACCAGAAAACTCCTGTATAGCAATAGGGAGCTTTTTAAAGGCGGGCGAGGATATGTCTATATAAACCTTTGCCTCAACGACGGCGAACAGTGAACAGTGAACAGTGAACAGTAATAAAATAAAGATTGAAACTTTGAACTTTGAACTTTGAACTTTGAACTTTTCTATCATGGATAAAACCTCACACCTATCTCCATCTCATAAGGAGGCGGTGGTAGTGGGTTTGCTTTTGCGAGTGCCTTAATAGCTGATCTGTCAAAAAGTGTATTGCCTGAACTTTTCTCTATCTTCTGCACCGTGGTTGTGCCATCTTTCAATATTCTTATTGAGATGATCGCCTCAAGGTCTTTTTGCCCTGTGTCCGGGAAGACCCACTGCTGCCATATCTCTTTCGTTATCTTGGAATAATAATCATCAAACACAGTGCCTTTCATTGAATAAGCAGAGGTTGGTTGTGAACTACCAGTTCTTTTATCACTACTGGCTTTAAGAGAGATGATAGAGCGAAGTTTGACTATTTTTTCTACCTTTTTTTTGGCTACAATGGCAGATATTTTTTCCTCTACCATTTCTTTTTTTTTAGATATTTCTTTTATGTTTTTCTCAGGAACATCTGCCAGGGCAGTAAATTCTTTTGAAGTATCAGAGTCATCTATATTTTCCCCTTTATTAATTCCGGTTAAAACATCAGGGCTGACAAGGCTGACAGTATAAGGAGGAGGAATGATCATATTGCTGGGTTGTTTTAAAACGAGAAAGGTTAAAAAGAATGCTGTCAGATGGATGGCAAATGATAATGCAGTTGTTTTCTGGAGGCTGGGTTCTATCATTAAAGGCTTATCTGCGGTTCGGTAATCATCCCGAGCTTTTCTATGCCTGCTTCTTTTATCTCACCCATGACCTTAACGACAAAACCGTATGGCACATCCTTATCAGCTTTTAAAAACACATTTGGATTCAGCTTGCTTATTGCTTTTAGTTTTTGACCCATCTGCGGGATGGAAACAGGATTTTCGTTCATATAAATAGTACCCCCTTTTTTTATAACCAGTGTTATCCTTTCTTCAGGCGGGAGATCTCTGCCCTTGGCTTTTGGGAGATTCACATCTATCCCTTGTTGTAAAAGGGGGGCTGTTATCATGAAGATGACGAGAAGGACAAGCATTACATCAACAAACGGTGTCACATTTATTTCTGAAAGGACTTTCCTGTCTCTATTTCTCATGTATTTTCGTAAAGAAATCGAGGAGTTCTTCTGAAAAATCTTCCATCTCGATAATCATCCTTCTTGCCTTGCTGAGATAGTAGTTGTATGCGATTACCGCGGGAATAGCAGCAACAAGTCCTGCAGCGGTTGCGATAAGCGACTCTGCTATACCGGGTGCAACAACTGCGAGCGATGCGGCCCCAGCGCTTCCGATACCCATGAATGCATTCATAATTCCCCAGACAGTTCCAAATAGGCCGATAAATGGAGTTGTTGAACCTGTTGTAGCGAGAAAATTAAGGTACTTCTCGAGTTTTGCGGATTCTAGTGCTTCATATCTCCGTAAAAGCCTTTTAGTCTCACTCTTTTCTTTGCGTGCTTCATCTGTATAAACAGCTTTGAAGACATTTACGATAGGACTAATAGTTAAACTCCTTATTCCCTGGAAAAGCTCCTTAGGGTCTCTACTTGACCTGAATGCGCGCAAGAATTGTTCGGATTCTTTATTCGCCCTCGAAAAATATCTGTTTTTGAATAATATTATTGCCCACGACACTATCGAAAAAAACAAAAGGATGACTAAAACACCTTTAACAACATATCCTGCCTGCAGGATTAACTGAAGAACTGAATCTTTCATGATTGCTCCATAGTTTTTTATAAAATTTAAAAGAATTCAGACAAAAAAGTCAAATAAACATGCCAGGGCAGACACACCTCAAAGTCTTTACAAAGCGATGATTTATTATAAATTGGTTTTAAATGTTTTACCATAATAAAACTTAGTTTATTCAGGCTCTTGAAGTAGTAAGCCAATACTTCAAGGTATCGCTGGTAAAGACTTTTCGGCACATCTGCCCTGTCACCATCTGTAATATGAAACGGTTCATTTAAATTTCTGGTATAATATTTTCTAGATTTTTTTACTGCTTACTGATAACTTTTTGCTGTTTTTATCGGAGGGGTTGCCGAGTGGTTTAAGGCGACGGTCTTGAAAATCGTTGTAGGGGTAACTCTACCGTGAGTTCGAATCTCACCCCCTCCGCCACATATCTTAAGACTTAATAGATTAACCTTTTTTACGTATCGATTGATACGACCGCCGCCCTCACCTTTTTTAACAGTAATCGCTAATTAACCCTCAGAGCCCCAGAGCATCGATTATTCTTTTTTTCTGTTTTTCAATTGCCCTCTGACCATGTTCGAGGTTTTTTATAATCTCCTTTTTTGCATTGTCTGACAGTTCTTTGCCTTGTTCGATTATATCCGACACCTTGTCTTTTATATCGCTGGCAAAATCGTTTATGCCTTCAATGGTCTCATCAACTAAATCAACAGTTTCCCTTTTAACGCGGCGTGCTGCCCTTGAAATATCCTTTCTCGTCTCCCTGCCTGACTTGGGTGCGTATAGAATTGCTAAAAGAGCGCCAATCGTTCCGCCTAATAAAAAGGCCCCCACAATCTTTTTAGAGTCGTCCTCCATACCTTCCTCCTTTTGAATGCATTTTATTTTTAAATTTAGCAGGTATGAGCAACAGAGTCAACTTAATTGCTTGAAAATTAAAATTCCAATAACTTTTATTTGCGGCGATAGATAAGAGTTGCATTTTTAAACGATATAGATAAAAATTAGTCATGGATGACTATAAAACAAAAATGGCTGATAAGATTAAAAGCCCTCAGTGGAGGGCCGGCATCGCTATCTTACTTATTTTTCTCTTTTTATACATATGGAGTCAATTAAATGTACGAACCCCTGAACAATATAATATTAGTTACAGCCAGTTTATTGAACAACTTAATGCCAATAATATTAAATCCATTACAATTAAAAATTTACTGGTAAATGGTGAGTTCATTAAAGAAATAAATATCCAGTTGCCAGGTGAGAAAAAAGCTGCAACAGTAAAATATTTCCAAACTTTTCTGCCTTCTTTTCAGGGTGAAGGACTCATCGCAAAACTTGAGGAGAAGAACGTAGTCATCAATGTGGAATCCACTGAAAAGGGTTCTATCCTGTGGCAAATTTTAATAGGTGTCTTACCCTGGGTGCTCATTATCGGAATATGGATTTTTATTATGAGGCGCGCTCAGCAACAGATTCGAGGCGGACCCGGCGGACTTTTTTCTTTCGGTGAGAGCAAGGCTAAACTCTATGATACCAAAAAACCCAGCATAACATTCAAGGATGTTGCAGGAATGGAGAATACTAAACAGCAACTTAAAGAGACAATAGAGTTTCTTAAAGACCCTTCCAAATTCAGAAGACTTGGCGCAAAAATTCCCAAAGGGGTGCTTTTAGTAGGTCCTCCAGGAACAGGAAAAACCCTGCTTGCGCGGGCAACAGCAGGTGAGGCTGGAGTCCCTTTTTATAGCATCAGCGCGTCTGAGTTCATAGAGATGTTTGTAGGGGTGGGAGCCTCTCGTGTAAGAGATATGTTTAAGAAAGCAAAAGCTTCTCAGCCGAGTATCATTTTTATCGATGAAATTGATTCTGTTGGTCGTACACGGGGAACAGGTCTTGGAGGGGGTCATGATGAAAGGGAACAGACGCTCAATCAGCTTTTAAGCGAAATGGATGGATTTGAATCTCATGAAGAAGTAATTGTAATGGCGGCAACCAACAGGCCGGATATCCTTGACCCTGCGCTTCTCAGACCTGGCCGGTTTGACAGGCATATTGTAATTGACAGGCCGGGATGGAAGGAACGCAAAGCAATTCTTGAAGTTCATGTAAGGGATAAGGTAGTGGCAGATGGTGTTGATTTTGAGACCATAGCAAGAGGTACTCCCGGTATGACCGGTGCAGACCTTGAAAACATTGCGAATGAGGCTGCTCTTATTGCGATAAGAAAAAACAAAGAGAAAATAGATATAAGAGATTTTGAGGAGGCGAGGGATGTTGTTCTGATGGGTTCTGTAAGAGAAGAAACCATTAGTGATACTGAAAAGCGAATAACAGCATACCATGAGGCAGGCCATGCCCTTGTCGCATGGAACTTACCGGGAACAGACCCTATACATAAGGTCAGCATTATACCACGAGGAATGGCCATGGGGGTAACACAACTCCTGCCAGAAGAAGACAGACATTATTATCCAAAGACATATCTTATGAACAGGCTAAGCGTGGCCCTTGCTGGAAGGGTTGCAGAGAAGATAGTCTTCAATGATGTAACCAGCGGCGCACAGAATGATCTGAAGGAATCAACTTCTCTTGCAGAGAAGATGGTGGCGCAGTGGGGTATGAGTGACAAGGTTGGCCCTTTAAACCTTGGGAGGGGGGAAGAGCATCCCTTTCTGGGTAGAGAACTTGCACTACCAAAGCGTTACAGCGAAGAGATGGCATGGCTTATGGATCAGGAGATACGAAAATTAATAACCGATGCCGAATTAAAAGCAGAAGAGATATTGATTAATAACAAACACATCCTGGATAACTTAGCAGAGGCCCTTATTAAAGAGGAGGTTCTGGAAAGAGGTGATATAGAAAGGATAGTAAAAGAATCTAAGTAAGTTGGCAAATAACTTCACAACCTAATCATATGTATTCGCAAGCCTTGCAAACTCCTCAATGCTCAAAGTCTCCGGCCTTCTATTTGGATCTATCCCTGCTTTATCAAGCCATTCTTTCACATCTCCCCGCATGCTTTTAAGGGAGTTTGAAAGCATCTTTCTCCTCTGAGAAAAAGCAGTCTTTACAGTCCTGAAAAAATTTTTATCATTCTCTGCATCAACAGAGGGTCTCGCAAGGATTTTGATATGTATAACAGCAGAGTCAACCTTTGGCACAGGTCTGAATGCCTCTTTAGGGATTATGAATTTGAGACTTGGCTTTGCATAATACTGAACCATGATCGAAAGTACGCCATAATCCTTTCCCCCCGGCGTTGCTACTATTCTTTCTGCGACTTCTTTCTGAACAGTCAGGGTCATAGATTCGAGATTTTTTCTTGCCCGATAATCCCCCCTTCCCCCCTTTACTAAAGGGGGGCGGGGGAGGATTATTTCCGTTGTTTTTTTTGTCTCTATAGGGTATGTTTGTTTTATTTCAAGAAGCCTGAAGATAATCGGGGTTGTAATATAGTAAGGTATATTCGCAACAACCTTGAATTCAGGGAGATTCTCATAAGAATATTTGAGGGCATCTCCATGTATTAATTCCACATTTTTATATTCAGCAAGTTCGGACTTCAGTTTTCTGAATAAGTTCTCATCGAGTTCGATAGCTATAACCTTTTTAACCCTTTCAGCAAGCATCTTCGTCAGCCTGCCAGGGCCGGGGCCTATCTCTACAACAAGGTCTTCAGCATCAAGCTCTGCGGCCTGAACAATCCTTTTAAGTATTGAGGGATCATAAAGAAAATTCTGTCCTAAATATCTCTTTCCCATTTTCTTCAAACAAGTTCACAAGCTGTAAGCTTGCAAATAAATTTCTGTAAATTATATTTCAGCTTGTAACCAATAATTTAAATCCAGGGTTAGGTACTATTGTGCCACTAATTTCTTTAATTTATGCTCATAATTATAGAACATTTCCAATAGTGAAAACGATGATTAAACTGCCATGCATCTGTCTCTACCTAAATGTTGCATAAAATATGATGCAGACATACTGAAAAACCTCTGCAAAGCAACGAGATTTGATTATGATACACATGACTGTACATTTAACCTTTAGTGCCTTTTGGATAAAGGCTGGCTGGCCAGGCTATAGGCCTATAATGTGTTGCTGGCAGAGCTTTTCCAGCACATCTGCATCATAAATGCA
>JBGOWS010000118.1:0-6801 GCA_041478735.1 Thermodesulfovibrionia bacterium
ACATCTACAAGTGCCTCTATATATAGTGGATGATCGAACCACGATGATATGCAAAGGGTTTCTATTGGATAACCTCCCACAACTTCCTTTAACTTTGAAAGTGATGAGCCGGATGTTGTAACGGAATACTGTGGATAAAGGCTCAGGGCAACGATTTTCCTTATGCCGCCCCTGTACATGACAGGAATAACATCTTCTATTAATGGATGCCAGTAACGCATTCCAACATATACCTTAAATTTCTTTTCTGGCACCCCCTCCCTTGCCCTCCCCCCTCGAGGGGGAGGGATGGGTGGGGGGGAGTTCTGAGTTACGAGTTTAGAGTGATAGGACGTGGGAATTACCCCCCCATTAATCCCCCCTTTGCTAAGGGGGGGGAGGGGGGGTGTTGACTTCTGACTTCCCCGGCCTCGCTCCGCGAAGCGGGGCGGGCTGACTTCTGACTTCTGATTAAGTGCTTCCTCAAGGGTTTTTGCCTGTGCAGAGGTTATATCGAGAATCGGAGATCTGCTTCCTATAAGGCTATACATACTTTCTGTCTTTTTCGAGCGGAGACTCGATATCAGCCACGCTATGGGTTTTTGAAGGAATGAGGGACCGAGCTTTAAAATCTGCCTGTCAGAGAAAAGATTGTAGAGGAAAGGTCTTACTGCCTGAATAGAGTCAGGGCCTCCGAGATTAAGAAGTATAACACCTATGATTTCTTTGTCAGTCTTATCTGCCAATATCAATCCTTATGGTTTTCGTATATCTCCTCAAACTGATTATGAATCTCTTTGAATATCTTAAGAATTTTTGTTATCATTAACATCCAAGAACCGTCCCTGGGTATCTGTGATCCAAAAACCATTTATGGAAGGTCGGCCGGTAAGCTGTTCATGATGGTGCAAGGCTATTCTTTTTTCCCATATTTGTGCACTGCCTCAACCATTGCTATAACATTTTCAACAGGTGTCTCAGGCAGGATACCATGACCTAAATTGAAGATATGGCCTTTTGCAGCTTCTCCTTTCCATAAGATGTCTTTAATCTTTTCTTCAAGTTTTTCCTTTGGAAGAAAAAGTGCACATGGGTCGAGGTTTCCTTGAATAACCACTTTTTTACCGAGCCTGTTTATTGCATCACCTATATTAATCCTCCAGTCAACCCCGATAACGTCAGCACCTGATTTCTTGACCTCTTTAAGAATTCCTGCACAGTCATTTATGAAATAGATTATCGGAACCCCTTCTTTCTTTAACTCGGAAATTGCCTTTTTGACATAAGGCAATACAAATTCTTTATAGTCAGGAGGAGCAAGTATGCCTGCCCATGTGTCAAAGATCTGGACCGCCTGAGCGCCTGCTTTTATCTGAGCAGAGAGGTATGAAGTGACAGTGACGGTTAGTTTTTCCATGAGATAACTAAATATCCCGCTGTGCTGAAACATCATCTTTTTTGTATGCAGAAAATTCTTTGATGTCCCACCCTCGATCATATATGTGGCAAGTGTGAATGGAGCGCCTGAAAATCCTATCAGTGGCACTTTATTTTCGAGTTCTTTTCTTAAAATCTTTATTGTCTCGATAGTAAAAGGCATATCTTCTTCTGTATCTGGAATAAGCAGTCTCTCAACAGCAGACTTGTTTCTTATCGGTTCACTGAGGACGGGTCCCTGTTTATCTGAAAACGCAAGACGCATGCCCATCGCCTCAACAGGGATGAGAATATCTGAAAATAGTATTGCTGCGTCAACTCCGAGGATATCAACAGGCTGAAGCGTTACCTTTGCAGCAAGTTCGGGAGTTTTACAGAGAGTGAGGAAGTCAACATTTGCCCGCACTGATTGGTACTCGGCAAGATATCTCCCTGCCTGGCGCATAAGCCATACCGGAGTATATTCAATCTCTTCGCCACGACATGCCTTAAGAAATGTATCGTTCATAAGACCCTCCGTTTAACACAAATAATCACAGATGAGAAAACACAGATGATCACAGATATCTGTGATCATCTGTATAGATTAACCTTTTGATACCGACCTTACTTGTTCCAAAATTAGCCAGTAATACGAGTTTATATTTTGTGCCTTTCACATAATAATAAACCTGATCCCTCATAGTTTTTGTAATAGCTGGTGCCACTTTAACCTCCAGTATAACTTTATCATCTATGATGAAATCAGGTCTGTATATCCCTATTTTCTTTTCCTTGTATTTAACATCTATAGATTTTTCCTCTACAAAGGGAATCCCTTCTTCAGCTAATTCTATGGCAATTGCCTTATGATAAATAATCTCCTTATGTACACTACCCAATTCTTTATGAACATTATAAATAGCTCCTATGATGTTGTAGGTCAGATCTTTATAAATATAATCTACATCCTTATCTGCGATCATCTGTGTTTTTCATTCAGTGATAATCTGCGTGGTTTGTATCCACAAAAAGGTTCCTCCTCAAGATAATCACCGTATACTGAATAAGCCCTTGCCCTGCAACCTCCGCATACACTCACATATTCACATGATCCACATTTGCCTTTATATTTCTTAAAATCACGAAGATCCTTGAAAAGTTCTGAATTTTCCCATATATCCTTAAAGGATTGCTCCTTTATATTTCCAGCAGCTTTTGGGAAGTAGCTGCACGGAAGCACATTCCCATCCACATCAATGAGTGCTATAAGCTGTCCCGCAATACAGCCTTTTGCGCCACCTGTTGAAAACTTTAAAGTCCTCCGTTCAAATCTACTGCCTTCTTCCTTTGACTTCTGTAAAACTATCCTATAGTAATGTGGTGCGCATGTGGGCCTTACAAGCATATCTTTTTCATTCTTTTCCATCTGGTAGTGCCATTCGAGGACCTCTTCATAATCCTCTTTTGAAATAAGCTCGCTCATTATTTCCTCGCCCCTTCCGGTAGGTACTATCATGAACATGTACCATGCGGTTGCCCTGAGTTCCTTTGCCAGTTTATATACCTTCGGAATCTCCTCCTGGTTCCTTTTTGTGAAAGATGAATTTATGATAAACTCGATACCATGTTTTTTAAAAAGTCTTGCAGCGTTTATCGTTCCGGCAAAAGCACCTTTCTGGTTCCTGAAATTATCATGTACTGCTTCTTCAGAACCATCGAGACTGAGAGAAACAATCTTAATTCCTGAATCCTTTATCTTTCCACATATCTCATCATTTACAAGAGTTCCATTTGTAGCAAGACACATTCTCAAACCTTTTTCTGAGCCATATTGGGCAATCTCAAATACATCTTTTCTGAAGAGAGGCTCACCTCCTGAAAGGACTATAACAGGTTTTGCGTAACTGGTAATGTCATCTATAATTCTAAAAGCCTCTTCTTTGGAGAAATCAGGGTGTTCTTTTGCTTCTATTTCAGATGAAGAACGGCAGTGTATGCATTTAAGATTACATCTCCTCGTAATCTCCCATGCAATCCATTTAGGTGCAAATTCCATAAAATTTCAAATCTCCCTTTATAATTTTTTGTATTATACCTCATCAGTTGCATTAAATTATCGTTATTGACATGGCAGATGTGATGAAAACGCCAGCCAGCGACTCCTTAAAGACTTCCAGCGTGGCCTGCCAGCTTCTGTCTAAAAAGCAGTTTCTGTGAAATTTGCAGTCATGTGAGCCTCTTGCAAAAGTCCTAATTTGTCACCCTGAGCCTGTCGAAGGGTGCTCTAACTGGTTTGATTTGCCGTAATTCTTCGACAAGCTCAGAATGACAGAAGGGCCCTTTTTCAGACTTTTGCAAGAGGCTGATGTGTATCAGAATGAAATCTTGTCGCTTTGCTGGGATTTTTTAGCATGTCTGCCCTGTCTTTTTTGCTACGTTTAAGATACCTTTGCCTATGCCAATTTACTATCCCAGATGAGGTCTTCTATCGCCTTAAGAAGTGGCTTGAATTTTGATGTATCGGTTGCAGAGATAGCAACAGCATTATAGCGCGAGGCAAGATTCTGTACCTCTTCCTCATTAACTTTATCTATTTTATTAAAAATGAGAAGACGGGTTTTTTCTAATAGATGAAGTTCATGGAGAATATTGTCAACAGATTCTATATGCTGCTCAAAACGTGGGTTAGATATATCAACAAGGTGTAGCAATAAATCCGCATCTTCGAGTTCTTCAAGAGTTGCCCTGAACGCTGCCATAATATCCTTTGGAAGGTCTCTTATAAACCCGACTGTATCTGTAATAATAACCTCTCTTTCCCGTGGAAACCGCAGTCTCCGACTTGCAGTGTCGAGTGTTGCAAACATTTTGCTCTCAACAATTACAGAACTCTTTGTAAGTGCATTAAGCAGGGTTGACTTCCCGGCATTGGTATACCCTATAATCGAGACAATAGGGATACCCCGCTGCTGCCTTCTGTGTCTCCTCTGTCTCCTTGCTTCGCTAAGGGTTTTGAGCTCTTTCTCGAGCAGATTTATTCTGTCACGTACCCGCCTCCTGTCCACCTCGAGCTTCATTTCCCCAGGTCCTCTTCCCCCGATTCCTCCCATAAGACGGGACATGGCTGTTCCCTTTCCTGCAAGCCGTGGTAGCCTGTACTTGAGCTGTGCGAGTTCGACCTGGACTTTACCATCCTTACTGAAAGCGTGGCGTGCAAAGATATCAAGGATAAGCTGGGTACGGTCTATTACCTTGAGTTCTGTATAATCAGCTATTGCCTTCATCTGGGATGGATTGAGATCCTGGTCAAATATTAGAAGTGTTGCACCTTTGTTCATGGCATTTATAATAAGCTCTTTAAGTTTGCCTTCTCCCATCAAATATTTGGGGTTTATTTCTTTTGGCCTTTGAATAACAGCGTCCAGTACAAAGACATCACTCGATTGGGCAAGATCTTTTAGCTCTTCAATAGAATCCTCCTGTTCATATTTAGATCTTGTCGAAACACTTACCAGGATTGCCCTTTCTCTCTTGTCATCAGGACTAAAAACCCTGTTCCTTTCCATCTCATCTTCGAGAGACGCTATAAAAGGTAAGAAATCAAGTTCAAAATTATAGAAGTTAGGAGAATGCATAATTTCAAATGACTTTTCCGAACCTCCCGGCATCAGATAAGCCACGTAGATATTGCCCGGAAGTCCTTTCCTTATGCCTATTGCAGCAACGAGATCAAGTCTGAGGAGTGCAAGATCTGTAAGGTCATCCTGGGTAAGAGCCTCTTCATACAGGTGAGTATGTATAAGTCTGAGTTCTCTTAATGCTTTCCTGCCCAGAGGATAATCTTCAAGTTCCGGGATGAATAGCCCCTTTGCATTACCAACAATCACATGGGTAATAGTGCCATCCCTGTTAATAAGTATTCCAAGCTGGCGGCTTATTTCAGAAGAAAGTTCAGTAAGATACCTTGCGAGTTCAGGGCTGATTATTTCACGCTGGACCTTCCTCCGATAAATCCTCTCAAGCGAGTTGAGGTAGCTAGCCTTGAGCCCTGATAGATTTCCGTAAAGTGTTGGTATTTATACCCTCCAATCCACGTTCATGATATATTTTATCATATATGGTAATTATTGAGTGGACTTGTTTATGTTATTTAATAGAAATTATCGACGAACGGGTAAATGTCTGGGCTTGCTTCACTACTTTAAAACTAAGCTGCCGCCAACGATCGCAAGGTATTGAGTTGTTAGATGACTATAATTCAACAAATTCTTTCGGTGCAAAATTGGTCTTCATTGTCCAGATTGTCGCCACACCATTTTTCGTACGGTAAACAGCTAAGGGTTCATATCCCATCTGTTCTACCCACGGTTTCAGGAATTCACGCTTTTCTGCTATTTCCTTCTTTAGTTCAAGGTCTTCTATAAGTTCAACAGTACCACTGACCCTTATCTGAATGAGATTTTCAAAATTGCCGTTGCTAAAACACATCTCCACATTTGGATTTTCGGTCAATTGTCTGTGGATGTCCTTCGTCTTTCCTGTATGGAACAGTATGCCGTTTTCATCTGCCCTGTACATCAACATGCCGCGGACATGGGGCTTATTCCCCTCAACAGTTGTCAAGTGAAATACCGGATTAGCATTCAGGAATCCCAAAATTTCGCTTTTGTTCATGTTAATCTTCTCCTTCTATATGCTTATAACGCTAAGGCTCACCGGGAGCCGGATTTATCGGCGATCCGGTGGAGTCGGTTGTTCGGTGTTTACCTTTTTCTCTATCTCCCTATTCTGATCGTATTCTCAATCTCCCTTGTCGGATATCCGAAGATTGCCCTGACGCTGCCGTCCTTTGTGGTTATGGTAAATGTCTCCCCTTCAATAAGGTACTGAGCCTCCCATACTATTTGGAACTTCGTGGGGGTTTCCAGGATACTGAAGTCCTGACGTTCCCCATCTTGCGCAAGACAAAGTGCCAAGCTGTCCGCCGGGTCCAATATCCAAGCGTCCCCAGTCTGTGTGGAGAAAAAAACCAACCCGCCAAGACCAACAACACGGCTATCGTGGGCCTGCGCTTTTTTAATGATGTAATCGGCCTCGCCGTTTATGCTGACCTCTTCGCGACTTATGAGTCGTTGTTTCCGTTGTTTCATGTCATCTTTCCTTCACACCGAACGACCTAAATAACCCGCTGGTGAACAGCCTATTGAAATTCAAAACAGGCTAATCACCAGTCGGGTTGATTTTTTTGTGTACGCCCGGCATGGGCGTGAGCTTATGGGGTGAAAGTCCCCTGTACGAGAACCTATGGTGTTCATAACTATGGATACTAACAAAAGTACGAGCCGAAGGCAAGGGCGTCTCCGTGAGGAGGGGTCTGAAGGAAGCCCGATGGCAAAAGTGCGA
>JBGOWS010000006.1:0-22415 GCA_041478735.1 Thermodesulfovibrionia bacterium
ACTGGGAGAATTCAGCCCGGCTTTACTCTCTTTTTTGAAGCAGAAAAATCTCTGGAAGGAACTTACATGGGCTATTGGAAAGATTGCTAGGGTTGACCCGAAATTAGTTAAGTATGCCTTCAAAGCTCTTCGCTCTTTTCTTAACGAGCAGGATACTGCTTTGCGAGGATATGCTGCATGGGCATTAGGTAATTTAGGGTACGATGAGGTGCTAGAGGAATTGAAAAACCTCCTCACAGATGATGAGAAACTTTCGATATTCAGAGATTCTGAACTAAAAGAAACGACAGTCTCTCAATTATCAAAAGAGGCGATAGAAAAACTCAGCAAACCAAAACAGGCATGAGTTTTCAGCTCACAAAGGGACAAGAAAATATTAACACCCTCCCCTTCATCCCCTCCCATCAAGGGAGGGGAGATATTAGAGTAGTCCCCTCTCTCCGCCTTAGGCGGATGGGAGAAGGCTTGTCCTGTGGAGTAAGTTATACTCCACAGGATGAAGGTGAGGGGTAATCTTCGGAGCAGATAATGCATACACCTCTCATAAAATATCTTGTTTCATCTCCTGATGGCGATATCACCGTAGATACTAATATGATGGATATATCTTTAGAGGCTGATCCTCTTGAGACTCCCTACAAAGTATATTTCCAATCCATCGAAGAGTTCCTGAAACAGGATAATTTCATACCCATGCTTCATGCAGCAGGCAGAAAACTGAATGCAGAATTATCTCCTGATGAAATCAGCGAAATTCTTATCAGGGCAGAAAAGCATGGGCTTCTCTATCATCCGGCAAGCATAGAGCTGATACTCAGCAGCAGGAAAGCTAAATTCGGATTAAATGTGGCTGTTACAGACACCGGCAAAACATGGTTGCTGGAAGAAATCACAGTACTTCAGCATCTCCATGCAAAATATAATCTTCCCTATCTGCCCGCAGCATATCTGTCAGGCGTATTGAACTCCATGGTTTTTCTCCTTGAAGACTGGTTTAAAGGTTATCATGAATTCCATATCACCCGTGATAAGGAAGGGAATCAAAAATTGCAGCTCTGGGAGTTTGGCAACGGTTATCAGAATCTCACCGATAAACAAGGGTCTGAAATATACAGGCAGGCGGCAAAAATCTTGACACTCTATTATGATTTTGAAAACTTCAACCATATATATCCCTGGCATCACGCAGCGGGAGATTTTATCGTAAAAGCGGATAATGAAAAAATAGATGTCCGTCTTACCACTGCACGGAGGTATAAACCCCTACTGGACTTTCAGAGAGATGAAATAAACCCGCTCTTCGCCCTCTTCTATTTTTTCCTGCATCTTTCTCTCCATATGCGGCTGGACAAGATAGACGGCATAGGAGAAGTTGTATGGGCGGAAGATTTTTCTGTAGATGCAGCTATCCAGGGATTTTATGAAGCGCTCCAGCGGAAAGATGATTTTAAAAACAATCCCGGCCATTATGAAGAGTTTCTTGCGTTGCTCCGGTCATTTACTTTGGACGAACTGAAAACATCATTTAATC
The DNA here is from genome assembly GCA_041478735.1 of Thermodesulfovibrionia bacterium. Classification (GTDB taxonomy): domain Bacteria; phylum Nitrospirota; class Thermodesulfovibrionia; order Thermodesulfovibrionales; family SM23-35; genus JBGOWS01. The sequence goes on from JBGOWS010000006.1 coordinate 1,532, forward strand.
CTCTATTGGACCTTTATATCGGGACAAAAGACCTGCCGGTAATAGGTATGAATTTAGATAGACATGCAGAAAAACTTTATACTGCTATTCAAACTCGCCTTTGACAATCACTTCAAAAGGCATTCTTACTACTTTTATGATGGACAGCATATGATCGGCATTCTGGGGATGGGGAGAACCTGCTGCGGTCAAAAGCTCCTTCGATAATCTATAAAGTTCGCTATATATCTTATCAAGCTTTACTGTGGGATAGGCAACCTTTGCCTGAAATCCGGAAAGCCCACAGGCATAGGAGTGCTCCTTGTCTCCATGTTTCAGACTGAAAGGCACTCCGTAAATACGGCAGATAACAGGGCGGTTTTCATAGAGGACACACTCTTCTCTTTCATTCAATAAGGGACATTTCACCCTCTGTTTTCCCAAACCATATGCCTGCATCTTTGGGTTGTCATCGAAAGCCTCTTTCAATTTATCAGTTGCCTTTAACATTTCAACTTCTGATTTTTCCGCCCGCCTTTGGACATCTCTTCTTATCTTTCTGTCTAACTTGTTAAGGTGATGATGAATGTAAGCAGCCTCAATAGGGAAGACTCCGAAAATAGCATGACAGCAGTCACAACAATGAATTCTGCATTTAACACTGAGTGGATATTTTTCTGCAATCGTCTTAAAAAGAACGTCGGCCTTCCGAACCTCGTTCAGATATCTTGAGAAAAGCTCTTCAATCATTTGGAGGTATCTTTATGGCGGTAAGGTTCCAGCAGTTTCAAAAACTCAGGGTGCACTTCAAAACCCAACTCTACTGCCCTGTCACAGTTCTTAATAGCCTCATCAAACTCACCCTTCATATAATAGGCATTAGCAAGGTTATTGTAGCCTAAGGAAAAATCCGGTGCCAGTTCCAGCATCTTCTTGTTAACCTCAATGCTTTTGTCTATAACTCCCTTCTGCAGGTATGCATTGGCGAGATTGCACATGGCTTGGACAATCTCAGGATTGAACTCTAACGCCTTTTCCAACGCCTCTATCGCCTCATCTGTCTTGCCCATCTGAAGGTATGCAAATCCAAGATTCGCATAGCCTCTCGCATATCGTGGTTCAATTTCTACAGCCCTTAAATTCGCCTTCACAACCTTCTCAAGATCGCCTTCCTTGAAATAGATATACCCGAGATTGACAAAGGCTTCAAACATCCTTACGCCCTGCGTAATTGACTCTTCGAAAGCCTCTAGGGCTTCATCGAATTTTCCCTGATTCATAAAAGCAACACCCAGATTATAGAGGGACGCTGCACAATCCGGTTTTTCTATCAATCGCAACTTTTGTTCGTTTATAAATTTCTCTATGTCTTTTGGATCTTCCATAATTTTATATTAACTTAATGAATGTATTAAGACATAAATGCAGGTATTTCTTTGATCAGCCTCAAGGCATATCAAAGACTATTCTTAAATGAATGAAAAATCTAATCCTGTGAGACAAAAAAATTTGCAAAGGGTAGCTATTGGTAATAGCCACCCTTTGCCTTATTCCTTACCGGATAAAATCAGATTTTCAGGGAAGAGTCTTTTATGACTCTTAAGAGGTCCTATCCTCCTGAATCACCTGATTTTTCAACAGATATGCCTCTTCCTTTTAGTCCGTACATGGTAGAGCTGCCGGTTGATAATAACTCCAATACCTCTTCTCTTACCATCTCGGATGCTACGTTCTTAATCTCCGATGCACCGGCGTCAGGAATAGTCTTCTTCACACCGATCATCATATCCTTGAAGTAGAATTTGCTCTTTGCACCTTTTGAGGCATAGTCTATGATAGCCTGTCTAATGTCTTCTTTTCTTCCCATAATTTTCACTCCTCATCAATCTTTTTCTTCATATTATAGACCATCAATAGCTTTAAATGCAATTATATGCCACCAACAGCCCTGGATACTGCCCATGCATGTTCGGTATACTTAAACTGAGTTGATGTCCTGTATGTATCAACGGCAAGGCGGTAATCATCCAGGCTCTTCTCTGTAAATGGAATACCGGTTTTCTCAAAGAATTTTTCCCAGCCGATACGCGCAGCCCAGTCGCCGATTCTCTCATACTTGTTAGCATCCTTTGCCCAGACTTCAACCATATTCTTGACAACACTCGTCACCTCGGGCCAGCGCGGCATGTTGTTCGGCAACCACGGGATAATTACTTTTGAGAATTTCGGCATACTTATACGGTTTGAAATCTTACCACCGACCAAAATAGCTATACCATCACCCTCACTGTCTGCTAATGGTAATCCCAGGCACATCGTGTAGCAGTTACCGCAGTACATGCACTTTTCATTATTGACTGAGACGCTCTTCTTCCCCTCGGGAGTAGTAATAGGTTTAATAGCATACAGAGGACAGGCTGCAACAACCAGAGGAATCTCGCAGACCTTTCCAAGAACTTCGTGGTCAATTGCAGGCGGTTTCCTGTGATAACCCAGCAGGGCGATATCAGAGCAGTGAACTGCACCGCACATATTGAGACAGCATGCCAGAGCTATTCTTAATTTTGCCGGGAGCCTCATGTTTTTGAACTCATCAAATAGTACATCGGCAACAGCTTTCACAGGACCCGATGCATCGGTTGCAGGTGTATGGCAGTGAACCCAACCCTGGGTATGGACAATATTGGACATGCCCATTCCTGTACCGCCGGTCGGGAACTTAAAAGAACCGCCAATATGTTTTCTGCTGTCGAGTTCTTTCTTGAGTGCCTTTGCCTTTGCTTCATCGTCTAATATAAACTCAATGTTATTTCTCGTTGTGAATCTCAGATACCCGTTACAGTGTTTATCTGCAATATCACAGATTTCACGAATATGTTCGACTGACATGAGTCGTGGTGCAGCAGCCCTTACGGTAAAAGCCTTTTCACCTGTTTCAGAAACGTGCACCAAGAGTCCGGGCTCTAGTATTCTGTGAGAAACCCATTTCCCGTAATTCCTCCTGATAACAGGCGGCAGCATCTGCCCATAGTGACAGGGTCCAATATCAGTTATCCTGCCTTCCTGTTGCTTTTGGGGATTAAAATAACCAAGTTTGCCTTTCGACATAACGTATCCTCCTTTATATTATCTTGGATGTCTGCTTCTGTAATCGTTAATATCCCTTGCCCATCCACCGGGAACCTCTGACTCCTTGAAGAAGACGTAAGGATTCGAACGAGGCTCTTTAACCATCTGAGGCATAGGCGGAATCCCGAGTACCTCTATGAATGTCTTCAAACTCACACGTTGAATCGTTTCACCAATACGCTCACGGTTCTTGCCTTCTTCAATCCACCAGTCAAAAACCTTTCTGACGAGGTCTTTTTGGGTGTCATAAGGTTTGTTTACATACATGAAAGGTATCGTCATACACGCCATCTGTGCACCTTCAAGGATTGGCGCCTTTGCGCCAAAGAGGATACTCTGACCCTGATCTTTACCTACCCTTAATGCCTCAGGCATGGCATCAATGCAATGCATGCAGCGGTTGCATTCTGCATTGTTAATGCTGATTTTCTTCCCATCCCATTGCATACACTGTGTTGGACAGAGATTAATTACTTCCTTCTGAATGTCAAAGGGTCCCCAATCTCTTCCTGCAAATCCTCCGCCATCAGGCGGGATCTTTCCGGCAACATATTCTTTCACAGCTTCCTGATTAATCCGTATATCATCTTTCCATGTGCCGATATAAGCCATATCTGAACGGGCAATACTTGCAATACATCCGTTAGGACAGCCATCAAATTTGAATTTGAATTTATACGGGAACGCCGGCCTGTGCAATTCATCCTGGAAGGTCATGGTCATGTCATAACACATATCCATGGTATCGTAACATGCGAATTCACATCTTGCCTTACCGATACAATCGGAAGGGGTGCGGAGGTTTCCACCTGAACCGCCGATGTCATTGCCAAGATCATGGGTCAGGTCAAAGAATATAGGCTCTAACTGGTCTGAGAATGAACCCAGAATAACCAGGTCGCCGGTAGAACCATGCAGGTTGGTCAATCCACTTCCGCGGTATTCTGCTATATCACAGAAACCTCTCAGCCAATCAGTTGTATAGAATTTTGCGCTAGGCTGATTAACACGAATGGTATGGAAATGCGCGATATTGGGGAATTTCGCCTGCTGGTCGCAATAACGGCCGACAATGCCGCCGCCGTAACCAAGAACTCCAACGATACCGCCGTGTTTCCAGTGAGTCTCACCCTCTTTATAGGAAAGCTCTACAACTCCCAACAAATCATCACAAATCTCGGCAGGTATCATGAGATTGTCCTGTCCCAATTTATGCCTGTGTAAGGCCTCTCTTTTTATATCGCTCACAAAACTGGGCCAGGGACCTTTCTCTAATTCATCCAACATTGAAGTGTCATGCTTAGGCTTGAAACTTTTCAGCTCATCTTCTGTATAATTTTTTAACTGCTCATCAGTAAAAATCCTTATATCTTGATACTTCCGATGCTCTTTTTCTTCTTTATCCCATAATTTTTCTTGTCCTGGGACTCCCATTGTTTACCTCCTTCTGCTGATTTTTAATAGAATACAGGCAAATGAAACGAAAATGTAGACCTTCACCCCCTTCCCGGTTTTTTTAGAAAAAAGTATTATAGACGTAAAACACCCTTTTTCTTTTGTTAATTCTTCAGAAAAGTGCTTAATGATAATCAAGTCTTTTTAATTTTGTCAAGAAAAAATTCAACAGGATTCGCAATAATAAAACAGCAATTTTTGCGCCAGGTTATTATTATTTTTTATAATAATATTAATGAACTACCCCGAAGCAGAGCTTCGAGGAATTTCTTTAGATTAAATTATTCAGGGTTTTATAGTTTCTTATGCACAGTTCCGATGGAAGAGCATAAGGTTGTGATATCATGTATCATGACATCGCCTGGAGAAGAAAAAGCGTGGGGAATACTGAGAGGACTTGATCCTTCTGATGTTTGCAGGAATGCGTCAGTAGGATTCGATAAAAAAGGCAGATATTACATTGTAAGGTCATTCTGTACGGATTTTTTAGTTAAACCTGAGGAAAAGATTATCAGAAGCGCTACTCATCAAGGAGAAACAATCATTAAAAGATATGGTTATTTTTTTATCCATTCCTGCCTCTGGTATCTGGTTAATGCAAAGGACCTCCCACTCACAGGAAGGCTCATAAAGCCCTTTAATATAAAAGGTGGAGAGATCTTTTTTAGAGGAAGCCATATTCTACCTTTAGAAAACGTGGGGAAAAGATATAGGAATGATAAAGAAGCTTTTATTAAAAGAGGGAGCGAACTTGGTGCAGAAGTATTGAATTACGGCGATGCCTCGATAAAACTTCTCCCCATGCCCAGGATACCTGTGACCCTGATCCTATGGCTTGAGGACGAGGAGTTTCCTCCGAGGGCTGACATACTTTTAGATTCTACATGTGAACTACAGCTTCCGCTTGACATAATATGGTCAGTAACCATGATGAGTGTGTTGGTAATGATGTGAGCCACAAACTTAAAGAAAAAACAGACTCTCTGTTATCCAAAGAAAAAGGGACTATTTATAAAGACCCCGGGGGCAGGATTAATATCGCGCTTGTTTATCCGAACACCTATCACGTTGGAATGTCTAATCTCGGTTTTCAGGGAATTTATGGGCTTCTGAACGGGATAAAGGATATTGTTTGTGAGAGGGCCTTCCTTCCCGAAGATAAGGACCTAGATGAATATGTAAGGACGCACACAGAACTTTTTTCAATGGAATCCAAGAGGCCGCTTAACCGCTTTGATATCGTTGCATTTTCTGTATCTTTTGAAAATGATTATCCCAATATCGTAAGGATTTTTGATTTAGCCAGACTTCCTCTGAGAAGTTCGGAAAGGAATACCTATCATCCGTTAATCATCATGGGTGGTGTATGCGCCTTTTTCAATCCAGAACCCGTTGCTGATTTTTTTGACATATGTTTTACAGGCGAGGCAGAGGAGATGCTGCCTGAATTTCTTGATGCCTATAAGACCGCTGCAGACAAGTCCGGGGTTTTGAGGAAGTCTTTAGCTATAGAGGGTTTATATGTCCCTGAATTCTACAGCATATCCTATGATGCAGAAGGGAAAATTTCAGGGAGACATCGATCAAATGGTGCACCTGAAGTTGTAAAAAGGCGTTACCTTAAAGATATATCCGGGTCAAAAATTACGACATCAATTATTACATCTGAGACAGAATTTTCTGAAATGTATCTGATAGAAGCAATGAGAGGATGTCCCTGGAACTGCAGGTTCTGCGTGGCAGGTAAAATATACAATCCGCCGAGAAAGAAAGAATTGCAGGCAATAGAAAAAGAGATACAAACGGCCCTGACCAGAACAAAAAGGATAGGCCTCATAGGTCCTTCACTTTCAGATTATCCATATATCAAGGATGTGTTGAAAATCCCTGAAGTGGATTTTTCTATTACATCCCTGAGGGCGAGTAAGAAAAGCGCTGAATTGGTGAGTTTAATAAGGGGTCATAAAAGTGTTTCAATTGCGCCTGAGGCGGGTACGGAACGGCTCAGAAAGGTTATTAATAAAAGGATTACAGAGGAGGATATACTTCGTACTTCGGAACTCCTGTTTGCCGGGGGCATCGAAACCCTGAGGCTTTATTTCATTGTTGGCCTTCCTACAGAAACGAGGGAAGATATAGACGGTATAATTAATCTTGTAAAAAAGATAAGGGATGTTACACCAAGGGGATACATTACCCTGAGCATCAGCACCTTTGTCCCAAAACCATTTACACCCTTTCAGTGGCATTCGATGGAGACTCTTTTTGAGGTTAAGGAAAGGTTAAAAATGATTAAGAAGGGTCTTATGTCAATAAAAGGTGTTAAGGTATTCCATGATATTCCCAAATATGCATATATGCAGGGATTATTTTCTATGGGAGACAGGCGGGTATCAAAAGCGATTGAAAAAATGGTAGATCCCGAACTTGTTTCGGGACAGGACTGGATAAAAGCAGCAGAGACAGCAGGTGTCAACAAGGATTTCTATATCTTCAGAAAAAGAGAATTCAGCGAAATCTTGCCCTGGGATTTTATTGATATGGGGATGACGAAAGATAAGTTATGGGCTGAGTACCAGGAAGCATTATCTTTACATACTGATGAAGATTACAATAAATCGTGAGGAATCTTTTGAAATACTGGCCAAAAAAATTATTGCTGAAGAGGAAAAGAACAAGCAACAATAAGTGGAAGCCTTTGTCTCAATGCTTTCTTCTTGAACTCCTCATCTCTATGAGCATCGATGAAGACGCACAGTCCACATAGAAGTTCTCGCCGGTGACATTTTGTAATCCGTGATGAGTACATTTGGAAAGAGACGACCCCGCGGAAGGTCCGAGAGCGTTTGTTACAGCCACAAGTCTTGTTTTTCCATGTGGGCTCACGATTCACGATTATGGGGTAAAGTGTTGACTCTGGAAATGTTTAGTTCTCCTCCAAATATGCATCAGCAAGATCAGAGCACAGTTGCGACCACTGACCATAAATTGCTTAGGTGTTCAACCGCCAAGAAAGACCCTTTTTACTTCATCGCTTTCGAGGAGATTCTTGCCCGTATCTTCCATTAATATGCCACCGATCTTAAATACATAGCCCCTGTGGGCTATCTCAAGGGCCATACGAGCATTTTGCTCGACAAAAAGCACGCTGGTGCCCAATCTGTTTATCTCGATCAATTTGTCGAATATGGTATCAACATATGAGGGGGACAGACCGAGCGAAGGCTCATCAGCCAGCAATAACTTCGGGTTCTGCATCAATGCCCTTCCCATGGCAAGCAACTGCTGTTCCCCTGTGGAAAGTGTAGCTGCCCTCTGCTTTCTCCTGTCTTTCAAAGCAGGGAAAAGATCAAGGATTTTTTCAATCTCAGCCTTCGTATTGTTATCCTTCTGTGTAAAAGCACCCATCTCAAGATTTTCGAGTACCGTCATGGAAGGGAACAACCTTCTGCCTTCAGGAATCATCGAGATCCCTTTTGACACATGCTCGTCGGGTCTCAATTCCTTAATGCTTTCTCCGTTGAAAGTGATATCTCCAGTTTGTATGCCGACGAGGCTGAACACAGCCTTTAAGGCCGTTGATTTACCAGCGCCATTGGGGCCGATCATTGCCACAATCTCCCCTGAATTTACATGGAAAGAAACGTCTTCAAGAGCCTTGACAGCACCGTAATAGACGCTTATGTTCTTTGCCTCAAGTTGCACGGTTTCTCCTTTTTCCCATGTAGGCGTCAAGTACTGCCGCGTTGTTCTGGATTTCAGAAGGAGTGCCTTCGGCGATCTTTTTGCCATGGTTAAGGACGATGATATTATCGGAGATATCCATTACTACCTTCATATTATGTTCAATAAAGAGGATTGTTTTGCCTTTGGCCTTAAGGTCTTCAATAATACTTAAAAGTGTTGGGATTGTATTCGGAAAGACACCAGCCGTTGGTTCGTCAAAAAGATAGAATTCCGAATCAGTCCCGAGTGTTCTTGCTATCTCGACGAGTCTTCGCTGTCCGTGCGAAAGGCTATCCGCCAATTCATCCCGTTTCCCCTCAAGGCCGATAGTTTTGAGCAATGCCATAGCCCTTTTCGTATTTTCCTCTTCTTCCCTCAGCATCCCCGAAGTTCTGAATATGGCGGCTGTAAGACTTCCCCCTCTCTGATACTTGAGGCCAAGGAGTATATTTTCGAGTACTGTCATCTGGGGGAAAAGCCGTATATTCTGGAATGTCCTTCCCATGCCACAGTTGAATATCTTGTACGGCGCAAGTCTGGTAATATCCGTCCCATGGAAGCGAATCTTTCCTAATGTTGGCCTTGAAAAACCTGTGATGAGATTAAAGGTGGTCGTCTTGCCAGAGCCGTTCGGTCCAATGAGGGCAGTTATGGTCCCCTTCTTGACTTCGAATGAAAGGTCGTCAACAGCCTTTATGCCGTCAAAGTGTTTAACAAGATTATTTACTTTCAGTATTCCCATTATTTAAATCTGTATTGCCCGATTATCCCTTGTGGTCTCCTAATCATGAGCACGACGAGGAGAAGCCCGTAAATCATCTGCCTGAGTGGCGCAGCCACGGAACTCGGCATTCCAAGAAACCTCAACATCTCCGGGAAGATGATCAATATTAAGGCGCCGATAAACGACCCTCTTATGCTACCCATGCCGCCGAAGACAACCATAAGAAGCACAGCTATGGATTCCATCGCAGTAAAACTCGAAGGGTCGATAAAGGTAATATAATGTGCGTAAAGACTGCCGGCTATACCCGCAAAAAATGCGCCGACTATAAAAACAATCAGTTTGTATTTAACTATGTTCTTCCCGATCGAAAGGCTTGCAACTTCATCTTCCCTGATGCTTTTCAGAATTCTCCCGAATGGTGAATCCACAATCCTGTTTATGATAAATGCAGTAATAAACACAAACACCGTGACAAGCGTCAGATAGGCCCAAACAGGCTGAAGTTCAAAGCCAAAGAATGAAAACTTCGGAATCCCCGGCAGCCCCATCGGACCCCTTGTGAGGTCAACCCAGTTTTTCGAGACTGAATATACGATGACGCCGAAGCCAAAGGTCGCAAGGGCGAGGTAATCCCCTTTAAGCCTTATCGACGGAAAGCCGATAACAAGACCAAGGAGGGATGCCACGCAAGCCCCTACCATCAAACCTATCCACGGAGATATGCCGAAGTTCAGAGCAATAAGACTCGATGCATACGCGCCGACACACGCGAAGGCGATATGTCCAAGGGCCGCAAGGCCGGTATATCCGACGATGAGATTCAGGCTAAGTGTAAGAATTATATAGATGCCAGAGATTATTAATATATGGAGCACATAATCCATCTACAACCTCTCCCGATCATTCTTCTTGCCCAATATTCCTCCTGGTCTGAACAGAAGGAAAATGATAAGCACCGCAAATGAGATAGTGTCTTTCCATCCTGCCTGGATCTTCCATATGCCGAGATTCTCTACGATACCGAGAAAAAAACCGCCGAGGACAGCACCGGGGATGCTCCCTATGCCCCCGATTATCGATGCGATTATTCCTTTGAGGATCGCATTCATTCCCATTGTCGGCTCGATATTCGTCTCAAGCGATATCAAGACTCCCGCCATTCCTGCAAGAGCAGAACCGATGCCGAAGGCATAGAGAATCACCCTTTCGGGATGTATGCCGGACACGCTTGCCCCAACCGGATCATCCGCCACCGCCCTGATCGCCTTCCCCATTTTTGTTCTGTCCACAATTGGCCATAGAGCAGCTAACAACAAACAACTACCCACTAACAACAATATTTGAATATCCGTTATAACAGCGCCCATTATCAGATGACCCTCTTTGACAGGTCCTGTACGAAGAGTAAGTATCTGTGCGCCATAAAGAAGTTGGAGCAGGTTCTGGATGAAGATGAATACGCCAAAAGAGGCGATGAGAAAGACAAGACCAGGGGCGTTGTTCTTTCTTAAAGGGAGATAGACGAGCCTGTCAATGGCTATGCCGACGATGGCTGAAAGGATCGAGGCAAAAAAAAAGAGAGAATGGGATTAAGGCCGAGGGATATTGATAAACTGTAGGCAAAATAAGCCCCGGTCGTGTAGACTACGCCGTGTGCGAAGTGAAAGAAGCGGACGGTTTTGTAAATAACCGTGAAGCCCAAGGCTATCAGGGCATAGATACTGCCTGCAATAATGCCGTTTAATAAGAGTTGGTTAAACATTCATCGTTCTATTCAAGATTCTTCAAATTCAAGCCGCCTGACCTGCAATTTCCCGCACATGCAAGATTTCCCTATTACTCATCAGCCTGATGTCACTTGAGGTAAGTGTGAGGACTGCAATGGTCCTTCCCTCCGCAGTCACAAATTCAACCTCAAAGGCATTGCCGTCACTGTAGCAATGCACTATCGCGCCTATATCGCCTTCCTTTAGCCCATATTCATCAATGTCATGTGTCAGAACAACCGTATCTAATTCTCCAATCATAATCCTTTCCTCCCTTTCAGACTTCATGCCGGATAAGCAGTCACAAACCTTGGGCGCTCATGCCCTTTATCAATAATCCAAATTGTTCGCATCTTAATAGAACCGCCATCCGGAGTTGGAAGTAAACCGTCAATAATATATTTTACTCCATGTGGCGATGACATTGCCTCTTTAACATCTCCGGAATGGGCAATAGCCGTTAAACCTTCTTTCAGCAAGTTGACATTCATCTCGTTAAAGCCGAGGGAACGTAAGAGCTTGGCCTTGGATTTACCGATCGAGTGTGTTTCCGACAACAAATAGTCCCTCAGCTTCGAAAGAGGGATGTAGGCTTTTTCTCTGTTAAGAAACTGTATCACTTATTCCGGTTGCCGCCCGTGTTTGAACACATAGTCGAAATAGCAGGAAGCCTCCTCCACCTTCTCCTTATCAGTCAATCCTTCATCGTCATCGATATTGCCTATATAAAGTTTCATGTATTTATCTTTCGCGTATTCTTTAAACCGTCGAGCATCGCCTTGATTTCTTTCTTAGGCGCTTTTTTCTCGATTAGGTAATTCTTTACGCCTTCCAGGATAAACTTCAGTTCATGCGCCATTCCCGCATCATCGATTCCATTCTTCGTATAATACTTGTGATGCTCATCCAATATGTGACGAGCTATCGCTTCCTTCATTATTTCTCACCTCTCCAACATCTGAATATTGCGTCTTCGCGTCTATATCCAGCCTTCATTGCGAAGTTGCTTCCATGCAATTTCTATGTGCTCGGGATGGAAGGTCTGTTTCTTATGCTCGCTCCATGCCTTGAACCCTTTGACGGCAAGTCCGCTATCTTTTCTTATGTCAGGGTCTTCCTGAGCCAGCCAGTGCACTGTGGCCAGGAGTTCCATTCCATAAGGCGATTCAAAGCCCTCAATAAGACGACTGACCCTGTCAAGATGGCTCACTGTATCCTTATGGTCCTCAAGGAAAGAATTTGCCTCGTCGGTAGCGCCGGGAAGAAGACGGACTGAGGCATTTCGGCTCCTGTCACCGTAACCCCGAATAAAATGACTTTCCAAACGCTGAAGCACATGATGCAACGTTTCCGCGTAAGGACCGTACTTGCCTCTTGCAAAATTCAACCGAAGCGGCTCCCCCGCAGCCTGGAGAAAGTAGGCAAGTTTCTGAATCTCCAGAAGCGTCAAGCGATATCCGGGCATAGCATACCTTTCCAGCAGACCAAGAAGGGCCGCCCTTCCAGGCGTCATGGCGGGGCGTTTTGTAGCGACCCGCATTTCCTCCGCCTCCGGCGCACCCTCCGGCTTAAACAGCAATACCGTAACACCGGGAAGATCTCTGAAGGCCTTCTCTATCCGTGGTTTCACATCTTCCCAGTGCAACCCGCCGCTACCGCAGCCCAAGGGAGGGACTGCGATCGAATGTATTCCAGCTTCCTTTACAATGTCCACAAGCGCCTTGAGACCGGCCTCGATGTCCTCCATGCTGGACTTCCCTTTCCAATGACGCTTTGTGGGGAAATTTATTATATACTTCGGATTTACAAGCTTATTAGTGGCAAAAACAAACATCTTGCCAGGCTGTACCTCATGGTGATTGCATGCCCTTCTGTATTCCTCATAATTGCGAGGGTATGCCTGCTTAAACTGCAAAGCGATGCCCTTGCCCATAACACCGACAGTATTTACGGTATTGACAAGAGCCTCAGCCTCTGCCTTCAAAAGGTTACCGGTGACAAGTTTAATCATAAATCCTCCGCATACCTAATAATACCATTTTCGTTGAACCGTAACGGCCGGGCTTCTCCTCTCAGACGAGGGAAGCAGGTCGTCAACCCTATCGGCCACTGCATCGTTCATGACCCCTATTTCCTCAATCAGCTTCCAAGGGAAAAAGTCACGCACGAGAAATTCAGCCTGTCGCCTACGACTTCGATCATTATCCTGTTCTGTATCATTCCAGTAGATTGCCTTCATAATCTCCCAGTCTACTTGCTCCAGATCACTAACATCATGGAAAAAGCGGCTGATGGCCATTTCAGCATGACCATCGGTAAAGACAAAGGGAAGCTTCTTAGTGAGGATAGTATCTACGGATGTTATGAGATGGAGAACAGTTCCCTGACCTTCTGAGTAGCCTTCAACATAGCCGGTATGAATAGCGTAAAGCATCGGGGAGCGGGGTGCAAAATAGAACGGCACATAATCAGCCAGCGTTCCGCCCGAATCGAGCGGAACGGGCTTTCGGGCGCGTCTCTCCTTGATATGCCTGTGCGCGATACCGACATGTTCGATACGATCTTCATTCATGGCACTGTCACACATAATACCGCCCTTCTCAATTAGCGACTCAAGATTACGAATGTGAGTGATATGATAAAGCTTTGTCAAAAAGCAACTCCGTTGAAGGCAGTTTTGCCTATAATTGCGGTGGAAAAACAAAGCACCACCATATGGGCGAAATGGAAGAAACGGACGGTTTTGTAAATGACCGTGAAGCCGAGAGCTATGAGAGCATAAATACTACCCGAAATAACTCCATTCAATAATAGTTGCCTCATAAATAAAAGTTAATTTGTAGTGTAATCATGTAAAATTGATTCGATTATCCTTGTAGATTCAACCGGAAACATTTCATTCCTAACACTATGCATGCGATTCAATAAGTTAAAATATTTGTTTGACTTTAGAACACTCGACATAGTAGATAAGTAGGCAGAAATCTCATGATTCTCTAAATCTGTCAAGCATTGCTTTGCCTTCTTCATGAATATCTTTGCTATTTTTTTTGAATAAAAAATTGCTTCACTATTAATTAGTATTTGAGCCATATCAAAGCAATGATCGTTGGTAAGAGGTTTTGAACTCGATAATCTCATAAATTTCGCTTTATCATACTCTTTCCCATAGCGAAGCAAATAGTAGACTGGCAAAGTAAGTCTATTGTTTTTTAAATCGGCGTAAACGTCTTTGTCTTCTCCAATAAAATTATAAGTTGGAATGAAATTAGAAATATCATTGACTATATGCAAACCAATACCAAAATATCTACCGAAATTACATAGTGGCGCCGCAACATTATTTCTATTCTCACCTAATATTGCACCTATGTAAGCACATTCTTGGAAAAAAATACCACTAAGGTACAAGCATTTTTTATTATAGACCTCCATATACTCGTGCATTGTTTTGAAACCTTCCCAATTATCCTTGTGTAATACATTTAAATCGTAAAATTGCCCCTTATATATATGTAAGTTAATTTTATTTATGCTACCTAATATCCTGCCCAAATAAAGAGAGTCATGTAGTTTTTCATAAACAAGCTTTTGGGCTAATTCTCTTGTAATCATTGAAGAGATAAACTGATTGTTAATTTCACTTGCCGTAGTAACCCCTCTTTTCTTATCAAAAGATAAGTTTGCTTGATAAGTTGAGATATTCAACAATTCATAAGCAGCATAAATTGGGACAATATCTTTCCAATTATTGCCTCCTGCCGCCTCGTAAGCAAGCCTAATCAATAAAGGCCGTAAAAACAACCCACGTTTACTAAGCCTACCTTTGGGATAAAACAATAAAGTTCTTTTTAATTTATCGTCTCCAATCGATTCCAAACAGTTCCAAATTAAAGGCTTAGTCAATCGAGTAGTCTCCGACATCAACTTGAAGTAGTTATTTTTATTCATCAGATGCGACCAAATCAGATAAAGCATTTATTTTCTTGCTGTTTAATTCCAAGAAATTAAAATAATCACAATAATGCTCCAGTCTGGCGGCCTCCTTTTCATATTTTATGTTCCAATGATTATTATCTTGTTTAGAATGATCCTGCGATCCTCCGATAATGACATGTCCCTTTGGTTTATTATTGGAACTTTCTGCAATTATCAGAAAATCATTTACAGGCGACGGATTAAATTCAACTCCGTAATAGTTCTGCGGATATGGTTTGGTCAGTTTAAATAATTTAAAACAATTCTTCTTATTCCAATCAATAAAGGAATTAACAATAACTTGAGAAGAAGTCGTCTCATTTTGCAGCAGCACTTCCCATTTCTTATATTCATTCTTCCTGTTGTTATCAACAATACCTGGTGAGATATCTGGTAGAATCAAACGTACAAATATGGGGCATACTGGTTTCAAAACAAATTTGGCTCCAAATTCTTCCCACTTTTTTCGATAAGTCTGCAAGTCATCTTGCATAAAACGTACTGGGGTCAATGTGCATGTTGAATAAATGTGGACGCTTTTAGTGTAATTCCTTTCCAAGTTATATAGAAAAAGCTGTAGGATTGATGCGAATTTCCCGGTATTGACGGACAAACCACTGCCACCACCACTTAAAGCTGTTACCTTAGCACTTAGATTATCCCCCAAAAATATCTTGGATACTACCATTTTATATGGTAGATATTTATCAGGCTGTGTATCTTCTCTTGATAACACTTCATTAACTATTGATAACTGCTCTAAGTTTTGACCAAATTTCTTATTTAATTTGTGCCTGGAAAAGAGCACATGACCAGTGAAGGCAGAAGCTATTGCTACTGGCCCTGCGATAATAAGATAGACAACTTCTACGATATTGGGAAATCTGATAGAAGAAGGAATTTCAAAAAGAAGGTTTACCCATAATATGGCGATATAAATGATCACTTCTCCTGCACAAGCAAACACTAAAATAACTAATAGTTCTTCTCTGAAATTTTTATCTTTAAGTTTCACTTTGCACTTGGAAAGTGTTGTTTTAATATATTCTATTATTCGACCCATATAAAGTTACCATTTTCAATTTTCTTGATAGCGGCTGGCTGAACAGCATCTCCATTAGAATCAAAACTCGTGTCTCCTGTGACTCCATGGAAATGTTGAATTTGATAGAGCGATTTCTTTATGCCGTCACTTATATATCCACCGTTCTTAATTGCAAGGGAAGCAATGTTAATAGCATCATAACTCAACCCGGCAAAAATATCAGGAACCTCTTTATAACGATTCTTATATGAATTAACAAAAGCCTTAACAACACTATCGCCACTTTCAGGGTTGTATGCGCGAGATGAATAGAGAACACCGTTAGCGGCATTACCAGCAACTTTTAATATTTCAGGATCTTCAAATAATACCGTTCCCATAAATTGAACGTTTATTCCCAATTCTTTTGATTCTTTAAGAATCCTCCCTGATTCTTTATAACCAATCAAATAAATTGCTTCAGGGTTAGACCTTTTAATTTTTATTAGCTGCGACCTAAAATCAACAGAAGCTTGGTCAAAAGCCTGCGCATCTATTATAAGACCCCCAAGCCTTGTAAACTCTTGTTTAAAAGCATCTCTGAGACCTTCGCCATAATCATTGTTTATATACATTATTGCAATCTTATTGAGTTTCAATTTCTTAAACGCATACTCTGCCATAATTTGGCCCTCAACAATATCTGATGCAACATTTCTAAAAATATAATCTCCAGCCTCAGTTATTTTGGGAGCAGTTGAAGCTGGCGATAAAACAACAACTTTTTTTTCATTAGCTATGGGAGCCATAGCCAATGTTATAGAACTCAAAAGCTCTCCAATTACCATAGGTACTTTGTCTACTGTTATTAATTTATTGAATGCAGAAATACCGTCTTTTACTTGTCCTTGACTGTCCTCAATGATAAGTTTTAATTTTTTATTATTAATTCCGCCTTTAGCATTAATTTCATCTATTGCCAATTCCATACCTTTCTTTGCTGATTGCCCATATTTTGCTGCATCACCTGTTAATGGCAAAATCGCCCCTATCTTTATCTCCTTCTCCTCTTTCTTCACACATCCAAAAGAAAAAACCATCAAAGAAGCTACGACGAACGACATTATTAAGAGGACTGCTGACTTACACTGCATACTTTTCATGGAACTTGCCTCCTATTCTATAAATCATTACCTTGTCCAATTCTATCCGCTTTCATTTTATACAATAGCGTTAAAAACGCTCCTCAATCAATCACCGTCATCAACTCTTCCGTGCCTCCAAATTTCAATAAAAACTCTCCATAACTTGTCTTAAACAAATCCTGCAATACCTCGTCGATTGTCTTTTCCGTTTCGTTTTCTGAACTTCCTAAGCTAAAAGTATAATTTCTTTGCCTTAAAATTGCATAGAGAAATAACGTGTGAAAATATATCTGAGAGACGTACTTATTATCAGCGATCCTCAACTTATCTTCTCCATCGAGGGCGGACTTGTAAGACCGCAATAAATGACTATCCATATTTATGAATATTTTTTCGAGTTCATCCTTTTCATTCGTCAAAGTAGCCATTATTTCATAATCATCAATGGCAATATTTAAGGGCTCCAAATCCTTCCAGGTTTTTACTCCTTCTCTTTCATCTTTATATACCAAAACTAACTGCGGCAAACCGAGCTGCAGCGGTTCCGGGCCTTCATCTTTTGGCTGTTTCTTCTGCTCTTCTACAAGTTTCACATAGAAAACAGATTCAAGAGCGCCTTCCGGTTCGACTACGGAAGACAACTTCGCCTGTATCTCTAATTCATCTCCGACCTTAAGGTGTTTCTGCGGCTGCAAGTTCACCCTGATAGTCCCTTCTTGCGGGCTCGACTTTACTACTTCGAAAAAATCGGTAATCTCTTTCGGCTTGCCGGGTTTGTCGCCTCCCTCGCTGTCATTCGCTGCATGATCCAAGACATACAATGTCAGGTCTCCCCTGTCCCGTACACGATCGAAGTACTCATTCTCAACGTCGGTATCAAATTTGATGGTTTTATCACCGCCCAGGGGGATCGTTTTGACTATTTTACATTCATTATCAGGCTTACCGGAAATCAGAAATATGGATGGAAAGCGTTTTGATTCGAAGGGGTTTTTTTCTTTCTTTTCAGCTTTTTCAGGTTTTTCGTTCTTCTTTTTCTTTTCATCCTCTTTTGGTTTATCCAATTGGTCGAGTTTGAATGCCTTATTCAACAACTTCATCATTTCCGGATTCATAGGAAGATTTTTTGAAAAAGTCTTGAGCAATTCATTTGTATCTTCAGTATCGGCTGAAAAGGAATCTTTGCGGGCCTTATAAATATCGTTCAGCTCGCTTTGTTTTAATTTTCTTGCCAATACGTTACGCACGTAATCTGATTCTTTCCCGTGCTTTAATCTGTCGCGGGAGGCCATAAATAAATTATTCCGATAATGCAATTTCACATGGGTACAATCGACATGAATCAACAGATAATCTTTCAAAATCTGGAACTTCAAGGCCCTTGTAATGAATTCTGATGTATAAAACCCATGAACCTGACCGTTCAGACTAAATGCCATGCTCATGTTATTCTTGAAAAACTCCCTCTGAATTGTTTCTTTAAACTCCTTAACCGGCTTGTCCTCATTTCTGATCTTAAAGACAGTAACCGCAACTTTGAGGTTGCCCACATCGGCATCGTCAATGTCCAATGTAAATTGCCTGTCAACATACTTGTCCTTCTGGTCAAGCAATCGTTTAGAGAGTCCATACATGACCCTCTCCAGATTTCTGTCGTCCGGATATCTTTCCTTTTTATCAATCGTATAGAGTGGTAACGCAGGATTATGCAGATATTCATTCAGGCTCTGGTTTAAATCTCTCGATATAACAGATCGGCTGCCCGAGGGAAGATCATAGGAGTATAGTTTGATAACGGTGCCGGTTTTAAATTTCCTTTTGTATAATTTCAGATCGATTTCATCAATAGAAAATTCCGGTATCTGCCCTTCGGGGCAAAAATACTCGTAATATGTATTCTTTTTAGTTTTTTCTTCCGCTGAAGTAAGATGATGCATCCTGACAACCGTAAATCCGAAATTGCCTGTCCCGTCGAAGCGTTTAGAGCCTATCAGTTGATATCTATTCTCGCCGCAATAGACAATAGCCCCAGCGCCGCCCATATTATATTTGCCTTGAACAAACTTTATATCACTTTTATTGCCCCTCAACAACGACAGAAACGTATTTGCGAATTCTTGGGGGTGTTGCCCTTCGCCGTCGTCATATATGATTATAGATGTGTTTAATTTGGGACCATCGGCGAGAACCTGAATATCTTGGGCAACTTGGGTTCTATAAGGTTGAAGGTCAAAATTCTCATATTGATAAAATCTGCGAATCGCTTCGTCCATAGTCTGCGGCGCATCCCCTGAACTCGGATCAATACCCTGCTCATAGCATCTCTTCATAAGCATTGCATCTATGGAATTTGTAAGTTTTTCTACCAAAGCCGGAATTGGACTGGCTTGCTGGTTTTCGATAACGCTGTAATTACTCTCAGTAGCACCATAGGGCCGCCAATTGCCGGGGTCCTTGAAAATATCATGACCCTGGATAATCTTGTCCACTTCACTTTCTGTGGAAGCGAAGTACAATTTGTTAAATAAGTATTGCATATCCGAGGAATTCATTATAGCGTCATTTTTTAACTCTTATGTATTACTTCTCCTTAGTTTTAGGTTTTACTGCCTTCCTTTGACGCAAACCAAGCTGTGGGGGAAGAACAACTTCGTCAATAGCCTTATTTAAAGCACGGGCATACGCTTTCTTAATCTTATCTACGTTTGTCTTTGCATCGGCCAAAACACCGCCAATCATATAAAAGAGAAGATCTGCTGCTGTGTCTTGATTATCTTTTCGCGTTATCATTGTATTACCGATAACATCCCATAATACGCCGACCCAAGGCTCTTCCGATATTTCCATGGGAGCTGATGCTATTAATTTGAGAGCCTTCTGAATATGAATTCCAGCATCCTCGGCTAATTTGGCAGCTCTGCTTATCGCAACTAATCCGATGGGCCTAAAGAGTAAATGTCCGCCTCTTGAATGCCTGAACTTTGCCGCGCTTTTCTCATGAATAAATGCCTCTAATACGGAAAATTCATTTATCAAATTATCCCAAAAGAACGAAGCTTTTTTGTAATAGACATCTAGATGCTCTTCGTTAGGTCGGAAACGCTTAAAATCCTGCCATTGCTTCTTTTTCTTTTTGTCATTCAAATAAATGTCAAGCGCCTCATATAGAGCATGAATTGACGTTAAACTTTCCTGATTTGTAACAGGCAATTGTTTAGTCTTTGTATATATGATTTTATTCCTGAAAAATGGATGGTCATCAAGTAGACTTCGCGTTATGATAGCGACAAGATCATCTTCGTCCAACGATATAATGTCTGACAATTTTACAGGTTTAGCATATCTATTGAGCGTACTAAAAAGGCGTCTCGTTCTCTTGTGCCCATCTTCATCTCTCTTTGCAGAAACAAAAATAGTCGTCACTTCTTCATTGCGGAGCACCTTGCTTTTATTAACAGCCGAGCGTATTGCAGCAACACGATGTTGACCGTCAATCGCAAACAGTTTTTCATTGCCGTCAAAAGACAAAAAACCTATTACGCCGGATAAAATTTCCGGAAGTTCTTTGGGATCAAAGTTCTTATTCTTCCCGATTTCAAGTTCAAACCATTGTGGAGAGCCTCCGTAAACACCAACTATCAAAGCATTAAAGAACCTCTGCTCCTGATTGATTAAGTATTCAACAATTTCCGATGCTCTTTCAGAAACACGTCGTTGAAGGAGATCATTAAGTGTATTGCTTTCATGAATTTCAGAAGCAATACTGATTCGTTCTGCAATATCATCCATTCTCATATAGGATATGTAATATATCCGTAATAGCTCAATAAATAGGGGTAAGCTCAAAATGTGTGGTAAGGCACTGTGTGTGGAGTGCTTTCCAGATTGAGGATATAAAAAAAGGTTATCAGGATATGGAAGTTTTTTAAAGATATTTTATGGGGGATTCCATGAG
>JBGOWS010000190.1:0-4581 GCA_041478735.1 Thermodesulfovibrionia bacterium
CTCTTCTGATGTTCATAAACAGTGAGAACCCGTGCAATCCTCTCCTTTGCATCGAGTTCATCAAGTTTCACTAAAGACCTGTAACACTGTAAGCACATGCGCCCCCATAGAATATGCTTTTCGCACCTGTTACACAGAATTGTCCCGCACCTGCTACACCTGTAAGCCCTGTTTTTAAAATACCTGTTCAGTATATAAAAAATAATCACCATAAAGATTACTGCAACTGGCGTCAGGGCTTGGGGCAATGTTGATAAGCCGAATGCAGAGGTATTGATTGTTTTTCCCTCAGCATATTCCCAGAGGCTTGAAATTGGCAGGCTTTCGTCAATGACAAACCTGTTCGGGTTCCTGCTGAATATTGTTCTGAATCTTGACACAGCATCACGATCCAGTCTCTGTGCAGAAAGAAAATACTCATTACCTTTATCAAAATCGAGGGTTTTTCTTGATACCTGGCTAAGATTGTAAAAGGCGGAAGGAAGTGGTTTAAGCTCAATAGATTTCCTGTAAAAAGTTTTTGCCTTTTCTATATCATTAATCGCAACATAACAATTTGCAAGATTATTATATACCCGCGGGTCTGGTCTCCTGGCAATGAGTTTATTGTAAATATCAATTGCCTCGTAATACCCTCCTTCACGCTTCAGGGCAAGGGCATACGAGAAGGATTCAACGGGGTTATCCCTGCCTTTCAGTATAGAAAGAGCATATTTATTATCCTTTGACTCATTAACCTTAACAATAGCCTTGAGCTTACCTGAAGCGGATGCATTAAAAAACATTGAGCTGGTATTTAATATCCATGGAGAAATAAGGAGAAAAATAAGATAGAGATAAACAGATGCCCTATCCCGCTTTTTCATATACAGGCCGATTATAATGAGTATGCCTCCTATTAAAAAAAGGGGTCCTGCTATGGCGGAGATGAGCACCAGAAATATCAGCGCCTTATTTTTTTCTTCTTTTATATTATGAGAAAGTAACGATGTATCAACAGGAAGTCTAATCAATATAATAATTATTAGAGAGCTGATTAAAGAGAGGATTGCGCTTGTAAACAATGAGCCTGCCATCGCAAATGACCACCAAAAGTTGCGTTTATAGGCTGCTATCCCCTGGGACATATAGTCAACGGCCTTAAACATTCCTTGAGGCGAGAAGGAGAAGCTGGCTTTTGATAATTCAAAATAAACAGCGGGCAGGTCAGGAGAATATCTTAGTGCTTCTTTAAGGATATCCTTTGCCTCAGCATTATTTGCTTTTGACTGCTTTATAAGCAAGTATGAATATGGCTCTGAATTTCTTATGCCTTTATTAAGCTGATCTTCATATAAATCTTCTCCTGAGGACATAGAAGGGCTAAGTAGCAGGCATAAAAAGATCAGTAAATGCAGCCTTTTCATTCTTGCTGTCCAATTCTCCTTTCTGTGCCTTTTATGAGCCTCTGGATATTGTCCCTGTGCCGGAAAAAGATAAGGATTGTAATAAGAATGGCAGTGAACAGTTTTCCCTTATCATCGAGCAGCAAGATATTTACTGGCAGGAATCCAAATGATACAAGTGCTCCCAGGGATGAATATTTTGTAAATACAACAACCACCAACCATATTATAAATGTAACAATAGCTGTTTGTGGAGAGTAGATGGCAAGTGCGCCGAGGCTTGTGGCAACGCCCTTTCCTCCCCTGAACCCTAAAAATATAGAAAAATTATGCCCCAGGATGGCTGATAGGCCGAAAAGACCTTCATAAACAGGTGCTGCCCCGACATATCTTCCTAATGCAACTGCTGCAGTGCCTTTAAGAACGTCTCCGAGAAGGGTTAGTGCAGCTGGCCATTTTCCGAGCGACCTTAACACATTTGTTGCACCTATGTTTCCGCTCCCGACCTTTTTAAGGTTAACCCCTTTAGCTTTAGCTATTATTATGCCAAATGGGATCGACCCTATAATAAAAGAGATAATTAAAAGTAAAATGTATTTAATCATATCCATTATTTTAAATAATGAAATTAGAAGATGCAGATGTTGTGAAAAAATTTATTTTTTGATACCCTAGTGTACCTCTAACTGATGGTTTTCGGAATATTTTAGTGAATATAACTGATAAAAATAATTTCAATAAATTCATCAAGTTTAATAAATTTTTGAACAATGTCTGCATTATTCTTATACTCGATTTTTTATATCTTTCTCCAGAAAGATATAGTGTACTGGACTCCTGAAATGATGGATAGCACGAGTGCTATCCAGATCAAGATAACACCAACATCATAAAGGTCAATATTAAAAATGTTTCCCATAAGTACAAGGCATAGGATCGCTGCTATTTGAGTAGTTGTCTTTATCTTCCCGCCGACCTCAGCAGGTATTACTATATCTTTCGAAAGGGCGACTGCCCTCAGGCCTGTCACAAGAAATTCTCTTACAATGATGGTAATCGCTATCCATGCAGGCAATCTTTCCATATCAACAAGTACGATCAGGGCTGATATTACTAAGAACTTATCAGCAATCGGATCGAGTATAATCCCGAATTTTGTTATCTTACCTGAACGCCTGGCGAGGTATCCATCGAGGAAATCAGTTATTGAGGCGATACCGAATATAATAGCTCCGAATACTGGATGCTGGTAGACCATGAATATAAAAACCGGGATAAGGACAATCCTGCTCAGTGTAAGGGCCGTTGGGAAATTAAGTTTTAGAGTACTCATCTATAATGTCCTGCCAGAGCCCTTTTGCCTTAAGAATGAAATCACACACCTCCCTGACTGCTCCCCTACCTCCTTTCATTTTTGTTATCATAATTGCGATGGTCTTAACCTCGTTATCAGCGTCCGCAACAACCACTGGAAACCCAGCTCTCTTTAAAAGAGCTATATCAACAATATCATCACCAACACATGCTATCTCATTATCGTTAAGGGAGTATTTTTCAGCTATGTGCCTGTAAGCTACTCTTTTGTCATAACACATCTGAAATACCTCTGTAACTCCAAGCTCATGGGCCCTTCTCTCAACAATCTTTGAATGCCTGCCTGTGATTATGGCTACATGGATCCCTGCCCGCATCAGCATTTTTATCCCGTGTCCATCGCGCACATGGAAGGTCTTAAACTCGTTGCCCTCGTTGTCAAGTATGATGCCGCCGTCTGTGAGCACACCATCAACATCAAGGATAAGACATTTGATGTTTTTGGCAATTTCAAGGAGTTCTTTTTCGGAGATATTGCCCATTTATTACATTCGAGATTAACACAAATCTTCCAAAAAGTCATTTTCCCAAGCCTGAACAAAATGTAGGGAACGTGGCAATCTCTAACATGTTGGTTTATATAAAAACAAGATTCCTCGCTTCGCTCGGAATGACACTTTTTCAGCAGTCTCAACTTGTATAAGTACAAGCAATATGATATAAGTGGGAAAAAGCCATAAAAAGACAGCAATAGATAAGGAGAAGAACATGGGAAAGGCAATCGATTTAAAGAAATATGCTGTTCCATTAGAAAAACTTCGCTGGATCTGCCCCCAGGAGATATTTAAATTTGAATGTACCACGGACATTGAGCCTCTTAAAGAATTTATCGGGCAGGAGAGGGCACTTGATTCCATAAATTTTGGCCTGGCTGTTGAAAGAACCGGATATAATCTCTTTCTGACCGGTCTTACCGGAACAGGTAAGGCAACAACCATTAAGTCTTGTCTGGAAAAATTCATTGGTGTTATGTGTATGATTTTTCTAACCCTGACAGGCCTCGAATACTGAAATTGACACAAGGTCTTGGAAAATCCTTTAGCAATCAAATGGAAGAACTGCTCAAAACCTTAAAAGAAGAAATACCTAAAACCTTTGGCAGCGAAGAATACAGCAAACGGAAACAGGAAGTTATGGAAGAACACCAGAAAAGGTATCAGGAAGCGCTGGATGCTATGGATAATGAGGCGAAGGAAAAAAATCTGGTGGTGCAAATTTCTCCAATGGGAGCTGCTGTCGTCCCTCTTGTTGAAGGGAAACCCATGTCGAGGGAGGAATTTTTATCCCTTTCAGAGGCCGAAAGGAAGGCGATTGAAGTCAAGCGCCTGGAAATGATGAGAAAGGTTGACGAAACCTATGCTTACCTTCATGACATCGAAAAATAGGTCGAGAAAAAAATGAAGGAAATTGACTTCAAGGCTGGAGAATTTGCGATCTCTCGCCAATTTGATGAATTATTTAAGGCCTATAGTGAATATCCTGAAGTTATTAATTTTCTCGTGGAAGCAAGAGAATATACCCTGGGCAGGTTGGATTTATTCACACAAGCTATAATGCCTTCACAGGTTCCCGGCCTTCCTCTTGCTTCACAGGTAGACCTGTTTTCGGCATATAAGGTCAATGTATTTGTGGACAATAGTCCCATAAGCGGCCCTCCCATTGTTATCGAACCCAATCCTAACCTAAGTTTCCTACTTATTTGACAATCTTGGGACTTGTAAGTGTAAAAAGTACCGACTTTTCTGACAAAACTGATATCTGCAAGATTGTACCCGCTGTATACACTGACAGGGATCTGTAGTCAATATGGAGGAGGAAATTC
>JBGOWS010000147.1:0-5541 GCA_041478735.1 Thermodesulfovibrionia bacterium
AACATCCATTGCAAAGACCATTCTCCAATATCATTTCGTTTAAGACAGACAATTCCAGCCATTTTAAATGAAACAATATTTTTATCCGCATTCCCACAGAGCAGCAGAGATGCGAGTTTGTCTAAATGGGGAAGATGTCCTGCAGACCCTTTTCAGAGAGCGACCTTGAGGGATCCACCTCTTCCTTCTTTGCCTCAGCATGCTGCACGAGATAAATAAGCATTTTTAACGCTCCTTTACCTGTGTCCTGTCTCATAAATAGCTTTATTACTGCTGTCATTCCGAGTCCGCCTCAGGCGGACGAGGAATCTCGTTTTGAGATTGCTTTGGGGACTCCGTCCCTCGCAATGACAGTGTAAAGAAGCGTTTGGGACAAGGCACTAGATGCATTAAATTGTTACCTGCCTTTTTATTCAACATTAAAGGTTTATTCTTTCATTTCTGGTTTCACCGGTGTTTAACTTTATAAATGTCGAAGGTCTTCTGCCCTTTCTTTTTTATATTTGATGTACTCAACCAGACCTAAAAGACTGCCTGCTGTAATGGAAACAAACCACAATAAAGAAATTGCAGTTGCAACCCCGGGTTTGATCCCAATAAGTCCAAAGAATAGTACAAAAGCGCCTTCTCTTACACCAAGGCCAGAGATAGATATCGGCAGAGTGGTAAACATAACGATGAGCGGTACAAAGATCAGACATGCAAGAAACGGGATATGCTGCCCGATACCGAGAGCAAGGATATATACAGAAAAGATGCCCGAGAACTGTACTATCACAGACAAAAGCAAGGTTTTTCCGATAACCTCTTTCTGATTCCGATATGCATGAAAATAGTCATAAAAACCCGAGAGTATCTTTATCCTTTTGCCAAGACGCAGACCGAATACAATAAAACTTCCAATAATAAAGGATAAAACGACAAGAGGCAGCAACCATTCTATGCGCGAACCATAAAAATATTTATACCCGAAAGGAAAAGCAATGGCACATATTGCAATCAGCACTGCAAAGCCAAGATATCTATCCATAAAAATAGAGGCCAGGGTAAGACTGCCCTTTCCTGTTGCCTTATATAGATATAAGCCCTTTACAGCATCCCCTCCAATGACACCCGGGAGAAGTGTATTAAAAAAAGCGCCTATCATATATAGAGAAAAGAGCTTTCTAACGCCGAGCACCCCCGGAAGAAGTAGCTTCCACCTTAATGTAGATATCACCTGTGCAAGTATATAAAGAAATATGGCTGAGATAAATACAGGAAGACTCATACCCTTTAGCATTGAGAAAACCTGTTCAAGCCCTGTTTTTGATAAAACAATATAAAGAAGCGCAGTGCTTACTGCAAACTTTATGATGAGAGTGAATATCTTATTTGCTTTCAGGGCCAAGGATCTTTTTAATTACGTAGATAGGCTTTCTCTGGCTTTCGTGATAGACCCTCACAAGCATCTCTCCGAGAAGTCCCATCCCTATAAGCTGGATTCCAACAATAATTAAAAGGGCGCCGAGCAAAAGGAGCGGCCTGCCTCCGATATCACGTCCAAAAAAAAGTTTATCGATAGATAGATATAAAGATATGAGAAAGCCAAAAAGCCCGCTTAGTATCCCTATAGGACCGAAAAACTGGATTGGTTTTGTAGAAAAGCTCTGAAGAAATTTTACTGTAATCAAATCTAAAACTACTTTTATTGTTCGAGATATGCCATACTTTGATTTTCCCCGCAGTCTCGGGTAATGGACGGTTTCGACTTCTGCAATCCTGACACCGTACCAGCTTGCAACTGCAGGGATAAACCTGTGCATCTCGCCATAGAGTTTCAGATTTTTTATCACATCCCTTCTATATGCCTTAAGGGAACATCCGTAATCATGAAGTTTCACCCCTGTAACCTTGCTTATAAGCCAGTTTGCTGCAATGGAAGGAAGTCTTCTTGTAAAGAATGGGTCTTTTCTTTTTTTTCTCCACCCGCTCACAAGGTCGTTACCTTTTATAAGTTCAAGCAGTTTTGGAATATCAGCAGGATCGTTCTGTAGATCACCGTCCATTGTTACAATAACATCTCCACGTGCAAAATCGAATCCTGCTGCAAATGCTGCGGTCTGGCCAAAATTACGCCTCAGGCTAAGTACGACTACATGTTTATCCCTTGCCTGAATCTCCTCAAGTATAGAAAGCGTCCTGTCGGTGCTGCCATCATCTACAAATAGTATTTCGTATTCCTTTTCGAGAGGATCGAGTACCTCCTTCAGTTTTTCATGAAGAATCTGGATATTCTCTTCCTCATTATAGATGGGTATGACTATAGACAGTGTCATTAATAGTTTTCCGGTTTCTCTTCTTTTAATCCCTTGAAATCATAACACAGAAATATAGAATAATCCCTGATTTTGATCAGCTTTTTAGTATAAGCTTTAAAAACCCTTTTCTCAACCTTATTAAAAGCAGCAGCTACTTTTCCCGGTATCTCAGAATCTCCTGTTGTAACAAAGATTGCATCATAATGGAGCAGGTTATTAAATCCAGGCCACAGGTCATACTGATTCATCCTGCGGCCAAGATTAATGCAATATGTTACAGGATGCCCTTTTACATAAAAAGCGAGCTCGCTTGAAACCTGATATCTGTCAGAAAATATAAATACAGGCCGATTTACAGAC
Source organism: Thermodesulfovibrionia bacterium (assembly GCA_041478735.1). Classification (GTDB taxonomy): domain Bacteria; phylum Nitrospirota; class Thermodesulfovibrionia; order Thermodesulfovibrionales; family SM23-35; genus JBGOWS01. Next base: position 2,661 of record JBGOWS010000147.1, read on the forward strand.
TTTCGTTCATATATATTTGTTACCTCTGCTCCAAGTTCTTTCCAGCCGCGAAGTCTTAATGTTGGATCCTGCTTAACCGGAAGGTTAATTATTAAAGGATAATGGGCTACTGCAGTTATGATTACCGGTAGTAGAACAGCAACTGCTATGAGGATTTTTATGCCCTTTCCTTCAGAGTGAAATCTTTTCATATAGAATGCAGAAAAGGCGACAATACCCGATAAATAACCTGGCAAAGCCCAGTTTGCCTGTACCTTTGCCTGCACGCTTTTTAAAAGAAAAAAGGCGATCACAGGGACTAAAAACCAGAACAAAAAAGCTCCCTCGCTTTTTTTCCTGAGTCTCCAGACGGAGACAGCCATGAGTATTAGTAAAAGAGGTGTTATTACACCGAACTGTGAGCCCAAAAACTCAAAGAAACTTTTCAAGGATATTCGAATGCCCTCTGCTATATGTGCCTGGCCAGCAGTATGTTTGAATGTAATCCACTCATGGTTTACATTCCATATTATTACAGGGCTGAAGACTATAAGACTGATTATAAATGCGATATAAGGCCCTTTTGTCAGCAGGAGCTTCCTATATTCTTTTGAAAGCAACAAAAATAAAAAGGCACAGGGATAAAAGAAAACCATATTATACTTTGTTAGAAGCCCAAGACCGATTGATAGGCCGAGGAAACGCCAGTATACCAGTGATGAGTGATGAGTGATGAGTGATGAGTTTGAACTTAACTTCGAGTTCTGAGTTCTTAGTTCGGAGTTGCCCCCCCACCCCTGCCCTCCCCCTCGAGGGGGGAGGGTTAGGGAGGGGGTGTCAGCGACTTCAAAACAGTTATCCGTTGCGCTGTTGCTCTCTTTACTCGCTGCTCTGATGTTAGCTGCTTTAGAAAACAGAAACAGCGATAGTATCCAAAAAAATATAAAGGGTGAATCGATAGTAAATAACACCCCGAACGCTGAAAAAAGAGGGACTATCTGCAGCAAAATGGCTGAAGAAAGTCCGACTTTTTCATCATAAAGGTTTTTCCCGAGGCTATAAAGAAGAATACTGCTGAGTGCAGAGAAGATAACAGCCATGATTCTGATACCAAAGACAGTGTCCCCGAATATGGAGGTGCTCAGATAGATGAGATATGCGATCATCGGCCCCTTTGAGTAATAACTCAAATCAAGCCTGCGTGACCACTCCCAGTAATGTGCCTCATCAGGACTTAAATCGAGAGGGCCATTCTGGATGTAGTATATGCGGAAGAGGCTGGACAAAAGAAGAAAAATAAAAAGTACAGTTGTGTGTGGCTTCTCTTTAGACCTTTCGGATGACCATCCATACAACTTAACAACAGATATTGCTAAAAGCAGACCTAACAGTGCTCCAACAATAACATCCGAGGGATAATGTGCACCAACATAAACTCTTGAGAAACCAACAAGCAATGCGATAACAACGAAGACATACCGCATTCTGCTTTTTAGCAAGATAAAAAATGGAGTCACAAAGGCAAAAGCATTTGCAGCATGGTTTGAGGGCATGGAAAATGACCTTCCGCATCCTACGAGAACTCTTACACCATCCAGATCACTACATGGCCTGACCCGCTCAAAATAATGCTTGAGCGTATTCGAAGACCAATCAGCGATTAATAGGGATGCAAAAGCAAGAGCAAGGATTATCAAGGCATTTTTTCTGTCCTTCAAAAGAAGCCATAAAAAAAATGGCAGAAAAATCAAATAAGCCCTGTTTGTAATAAAGGGCATTAAGATATCAAGAAAATTGTTATGCTGGTCTCTATTTATAAAAAAAAACAGGAGGGTATCTATTTCAGGAAGGCTCATTGAGTATTTCACTCACCTTCTTCATTAATTCTTCTGCCCTGACCTCCGGTTACCCATTTAATTATCTCTTCTACCATCGCCTCGATAGTCGCCTCTTCAGGCATGATATCAACATGAAGCCCGGCATTTTCAACAGCCTTTGCAGTCACAGGTCCTATAACTACGACGGCCACTCCTTTGAGGAGTTCATCAGCATCTTTTCCCATTATCTCTCTGAAGTTATTGAAGGTTGCTGCGCTTGTAAAGGTAGCTATCGAAATCCTTCCCTCTTTTAAAAACCTCCTGAGTCTTTTCCCCCGGGATTCCGGCTTTATAGTCCTGTATGCGACAGGGACATCTATCTCTCCGCCGAGTTCCCTTACCTTTCCTGGAAAGACCTCTCTTGCCTTTTCAGCCCTTGGTAAAATAAATTTTATACCCTTCAAAAGTTCGGAGTTCGGAGTTTGGAGTCCTGAGCTTTCACCCCCTCCCTCACCCTCCCCCCTCGAGGGGGAGGGAGGGGTGGGGAGGCTGACTTCTGACTTCTGATGTCTGACTTCTTTTGTGAATGCCTCTATCAATCCCTCTGCACGAAATTCATCAGGGATTAAATCTGTCTTTATACCGTATTTTTTAATCTCTTCTGCTGTTTTTGTGCCTATAGCGCAGATCTTTAGCCCCTTTAAATCTCTGATGTCTCTATCTTTCTCAAAAAACCTTTTAAAAAAGTATTTAACACCGTTTCTGCTTGTAAATATTAACCAGTCGTAAGTCTTTATCTTATATATTGACTTATCAAGCTCATCATAGCTTTCTGGAGGCACAATCTCTATTGTTGGGAACTCGATTATCTCTGCGCCGAGTTCTTCTAACGGCTCAAACCCTTCAAGGTGTTCCCGCGTCACCAGTATTCTATGACCAAACATCGGTTTTTTCTCATACCATTTCAGGGATTCTCTGAGCCTTACAACATCTCCGACTACCATCACAGCAGGGGGTTTGATATCTCTTTCTTTTACAATTCCTCCGATGTCTTTGAGCTTCCCGACAACTGTCCTCTGGTCAGG
>JBGOWS010000108.1:0-7001 GCA_041478735.1 Thermodesulfovibrionia bacterium
GATCTTTCGCGTATATCATCTGTCCACCTGTAACTCTTTGATTTGTATGAGTATTTTAACATTGCTACAGGTTTAAGTCAAGCTGAATATGCTTTGTTTTTAAATAGTTATGAGTTTTTTTCACTTTTTACGAGTCCGTCAATAAAGTTCATTTAATCATTTCCTGTCTTTTATTTCCAGATATTACTGGTATTCATTTTCTAAGAGCATGCAAAGAACTTTGTCCGAAATTGCCATTTATTATACATTCAGGCATGGATTACAGAGATGATTTTGCGGTTTGGGCTGCTGATGCTTATATAGTTAAAAGTTCTGATTTATCTGAATTATTCAAAACTATTGAAAAACTTCTTGGACTTTCCCACTCTGTATTTAAAGAATTAGATACCAAAGAATGGGGCACAAAAGAAGACGCGATTGAAAAGGGATTACGACGGTTATTTAATAAAAGATAATGCTAAAGTTTAATTGATAATCAGAAGAAAGAATAGAGTTATCTTGATTTACTGAAGGAGAAAAAAAGAAAAAGGGGACAGCTTAATAGAACATTTTTGATTTCACAATTTAGTATTGAAAGGTAAAATGCGGATTTATCAACAACTTGATCAATTAAGAAAGCTAACAGAACGTGAGATTTTGGTGCGACACATTGCAACCTATGATCTCTATGCTCCTGATCCTCAGGAAGATGCGGCATCAGTTCGTCAGCAGATGGATGATCGCAAGATTGATGTGGCGCCACTAAAAGAACATCCTGACTATCATCGGTACATTGATGCTAAAGAACTTAGTAATGGTCAATGCAGGAAGTATGCCCATTTAATTGATGTAACCATGATTGTTGCTGAAACACTGCCGGTTGCGGATCTTTTTGAAACGCTCCAGAAACAACCTTTTTTATTCGTGCTTCAAGGTCGTAGTATCGTTGGTATTGTCACTAAGGCTGACCTTCAAAGAGTCCCTGTACGTATCCTGATGTTTGGGCTGATTACACTTTTAGAGATGAACCTCAGAGAAAGCATACGTCAGTACTACGGAGACAATGGTTGGGACCATTTGTTAAATGAAAAAAGATTAGGAGATGCAAAAAAACTTCAGAATACACGCATAATAAAAGATGCCAGCATTGGTCTCTTCGAGTGCACTCAGTTATGCGACTTAAAGGAAATTATTGCCCGGGGCCCGTTGCTTCAAGAAATTTTTACTGGTCTGTCAAAGAAACAGTTCCAAAACCATTTGGAACGAATTGAGGAATATAGGAACGACCTTGCTCACGCTCAGGTTTTGGATATTGACTTACTGTTCTATATTTTTTCGGAAATAAAAAAATTCCTTAAAGCAAGTGACGCATGGTTGCGAGAGAGGGCTAAAGAAAATGAATAAAATCAAAATACGCTCCAAGTTTCTCCGAAATCGCCTTATCACACACCTCCGTCAGAGGACAATTTGTCCATCTTCCATCTACATAGTACTCAAGTATTGGGACGGTTGTATTTATAGAATGCCCGAAACTTCATTTAACGCGGGGTTGCGTCGCTGCAATTATTTGTATTCATAATCACTGTGATAAGCGAGCATAACAGCGGGCGCACTGCTATTGTTATAAAGGCAATAATTTGTTTATGATGTAATTATGAAAATTCGTTATTATATCGACCCGGAAACAGGTCTTCCTCATATCTATAAGCACAATGTATTTGAGAATGAGGTGGAAGATGTTTTATTAAAACCAGGAGAAGACCGTCTTGGCAGAGAAGGTTCACGAATAGTTTTGGGGCAGACAAACGCAGGCCGTTATCTCAGAGTCATTTATGTTCCAGACCCGGAGCCAGAGAGTGTTTTTGTTATAACTGCATTCGAGTTATCCGGCAAACCATTAACAGCGTATAAACGCAGGAGGCGTAAGAAGAAATGAAAAAAAGCAGATTTCCGAAAGGATGGGATGAAAAAAGGGTGAAGAGAGTTCTTGCCCATTATGAAAAACAAACCGAAGAAGAGGCATTGGCCGAGGATGAAGCTGCCTATGAAGATAAAAGTCAGGCTATAATAGAAATTCCTGTTCAGTTAGTATCTACCGTTAGAGAACTCATAGCAAAACATCAAGTACGTCATTTGAAGACAACGACAGGCAACGGAGGCTAAACGGCTCTCTACAGAAAATAGAAAAGGGGACGATTGTGTTTGAAGAATGCCCGAAACTTCATTTAACAACAGGGTTTGCAACGCTCCAATATCCATATTCGTCGTTGGGGTCGCTCCTTGTGCCTGTTTTATTATCGAGATTAAGATTGACCTTAGCAGGCACACGGCGCAACCCCAAAACCGTTATTTATAAATTGTTTTGCGCGCTTATTATTTTTGATTATAGGAGTTTTTAAAGATGGTTGATTTAGCAAGCATTTCAGCAGCCCTTTCCAGTCTTAATATTGCATCTAAATTTCTAAAGAATCGCCTTAAGCAGATTAATGACTCTGCTGTTCGGGAAAAGCTCGAAGAACTCTTGAATGCCATAATTCCCTTGCAGTCCCAGATAATTGCCTTGCAAGCGGCAAATAGTGCGTACATTAAGGAAAAAGAGGAGATTGAAAAGAAATTGAGAGAAATCGAAGACTGGAAAAAAGAGTCTGATCGTTATGAACGAAAGGAGTTTGCTCTTGGTGTGTATGTGTATGCCATAAAGGTGAACAGCGGTTATTCCGGACTAGAACATAATGTTTGCCCAAAGTGTTTTGAGATAGATCGAAAAATATCTACGATTCAGCTTTTGCACGAATCTGCAGGCGGCAAAGTTTATTTTTGCCCAAATTGCAAGAATGAATTTAATACTCGTCATAAAACTTCCAGCAGAACGTAAGAAGAAGCTCCTCAAAGAATTGAAAAGCGCCGCAAAACGTCCCATCCGATATGCTAAGTAAAGGATACTTTTGAGATTTTACGAGATTATCCTTTGTGTGTTTGTGTAAACATTCAGGCGGTCTCGCCTTACAAAACCGACAAGTGTAACACCTGATGTTTCGGCTATCTCAATTGCGAGATCTGTTGGTGCACCCCTGCTCGCAATAATCGGGATGCCCCATCTTAAACATTTTGACACAATCTCCGAAGAGACGCGACAACTTACAAGCATTAATTTTTCTGTAAAAGGTATATCCTCGAGAATGGAACAACCTATCACCTTATCAACAGCATTATGTCTGCCTATGTCTTCTGCAAAGACAAGAATCCTTTCCCCGTCTGAAAGAGCTGCACTATGGAAACAACCTGTCAGTCTGAAGGACTCCGATTTCTCATGGAATTCATTAAAGATGGTTTTAAGGGCTTCAAAAGTAATAGAAAAATTATGCTTAACCTTTTCGAATTCCCTTTTTTTATTAAGGGTAACCCCACCCAAACATCGAGAGATTGCCATTTCTTCTGTTAAGATATCTTCAGCAGGAATGTCAACTTTGATTTCCTCTCCATACTCTATTCTCATTTCATCAGGGGAAATTTTATTCGGTAATATCCCCTCCGTAAGAAAAAGGCCGATTAATAGTTCCTTTATCATAGAGGGTGTACAGTATAGACTTATAACATCCTTCCCATTAACAGAGACCTTTAGTTTTTTCTCTACCGCAATATAATCCTCTATTTCTTTAGAGGATGTACCCTGTTTCTTTATTATTTTTTTCTTTATGTATAGATTCATCTATTTATAATTGTTAATAGTGTCTATAAAGCTTCGCAGCCTTCCGAAGTTCTTGCGGTTAAAATCTACTACGAGACGGGGCAGATTGGCAATCTCCGGCTCGTCAGATTCTGCAGGCAGAGGACCTGACAGGTATACGTCACCTTCAGGGATTAGAATATCGGAAAAAAGTTCTTTGAGTTCGCGAACATATTGTGGATCAATAGCTGATGTGAGCCGAATAACCAGTTGTTTATCAATATATCGTAAGCTGTGGTAACGGTGGTAGAAACGATTAATCCTCTGCACTGCGGCATTCACTGAATCGACACATTCGAACAAATAAAAATCTGAAGCACTGATATAACCCTGAGATAGAAGTTCTTCCTCAAAAAACTGGAGCCACCGCGACCAGTAAGTTCCCCCGGGCTCATCAACCAAAACAAGCGGCAGGGGATCGCGTTTCCCAGTTTGTAAAAGAGTAAGGGTTTCCATTGCCTCATCAAGGGTACCGAACCCTCCCGGAAAAAGCGCGATGGCGCTGGCCTCCTTGAGGAAGGCCACTTTTCGGTTAAAAAAGTACTTATAGACAATAAGACGGGGGTTCCCCTCGAGTACAGGGTTAGGCTTCTGCTCGAAGGGAAGCCGAATATTAACACCAAAAGAGTATTCGGGTCCAGCTCCTTCATTAACCGCTTGCATGATTCCAGACCCTCCCCCTGTGATTACCATGTAGCCTGCCTCAGCAAGCTTTTGGCCGAAAAGGCGTGCCATCTCGTAAACCGGCTCGTCAGGCCGTGTCCTTGATGAACCGAAAACAGTAACTTTTCGCACGTTATGGTAAGGACCGAATATCTTCGAGGTAAAACGCATTTCTTTCAACGTGCTGTTCATGAGCTTGAGATCTGCTTTATTCTCTTCCTCCTGGCCGGCCTTGAGTGCAGCCAAGATCATCTCGCGGACAATTTCCGGGTAATGTACGTTACCAACGAGCTCCATTAATTGGTCGATCGCCTCGTCCACAGGTCCGTTGGTTCTTGTAAAGTGAATTTCCATACTTCTCCTTTTTTACCTTGATAATGCTCAAAAGGCTGTCCAGAATATCTCTGAAGTTGCCTCCTCTATATTTGATTAACGCTGATAAATTATAACAGATTAAAGACAGTGAATGGCGGAGCCGTTGGGTGATTAATATCTTTACCCTATGGATTGTGGACGAACTCTCTGTTATCTGCCATTGCGGCTATACATAAATTTATACATGTTTTATTCTGGCGGCTGGTTAAGCTTCTTTCTGATGAAGCTTGTTGAACGAAGCCGCTATCGCTACCCTATGTGCTATATTCCTCTTGAAAGATAGGATTTTGGCAATTATTGTTAAGCCTCCTGTGTTGTCAAGGGATTTTTTGTTCAAAAAATTCAGGTTTTTATAGAAATTATCTCGGAAGTCTGTTAAATTATTTCCTGAAAAGGAAATAAAATTCTCTTATTAATTGGAGGTTGAATGAGATTTTTGGTAAAGAATTTTATGTTGTTTTTAATAAGATACTGTTGCTGCTTATGCGGAAATAAAAGACAAAAAATTCACAAAAGAGGAGATTAAAAAAATGACTGAAACAAAGGCTATTATTGAAACAAAGTTCGGAAAAATAGAGCTGAGGTTTTTCCCGGATGTTGCGCAAAATCATGTGAACAATTTTATAGAGCTCGCAAAAAAGGGATTTTATGATGGAACAACATTCCACCGTGTTATTCCAGGTTTCATGATTCAGGGTGGAGATCCTAATTCAAAAGATCCTGATAAATCAAGGCATGGGATGGGTGGCCCGGGATATACATTAAAGGCTGAGTTCAATAATAAACCCCATAAAAGAGGGACTCTTTCCATGGCAAGGGCTGCGAATCCTGACAGTGCAGGCTCACAGTTTTTTATCTGTGTAGCTGACTCATCTTTCCTTGACAGGCAATATACTGTTTTTGGAGAGGTCATTTCAGGAATGGAAGTAGTGGACAAAATAGTAAACCAACCAAGGGACAGCAGGGACAATCCCAGTGAAAGGATTGAGATGAAGGTTAGGGTTTCGGAAAATTAGCTGTAAAGGATCAAAGATAATCTTTAAATAACAAACGGTTCTGAAAACACAAAAATTACTCTGTTATAGCCATGAAGGACCACTTTTATAAAGTTTTCAATCGCAATCCTTCTACTCCAGGCCTTTTTTCAGACTGAAATACATGCCGGACATACATATATGTTTCGAATAAGCGATAAGAGAACTATTAGCTATGAGCAAATGATCACCAATCTCAAGAAGGCCGACCTTGTATTTGTGGGTGAAACCCGTGATAGCGAATCTCGTCACCGCTTCCAACTCGATATCATAAAGGCGTTGAACGCCTCAAAAACTCCTATAGTCGTTGGGTTTGAGATGGTTACAGCAGAAAGCCAGAATGTTCTTGACCAGTGGGTAGCAGGTATACTCCCGTTAGAGAATTTCATAAAAGTGTATTACAAAAACCGGAACTTTCCATGGCCTTTCTATAGGGATATTCTTCTTTACGTGAGGGACAATAAAATCCCTGCTGTTGGACTTAATGTGCCTATTGAAATTTAAAAAAAAGTAGCCAGCTCAGGATTTTCCTCGCTGACTGCTTACATTGAACCAAAGAATATCTCAACTGAAGATGCCGATTATATTTTGTTACAGTGATATGTTATTATTCTTATACGGGGCGTAGCGCAGCCTGGTAGCGCACACGGTTCGGGACCGTGGAGTCGAAGGTTCAAATCCTTTCGCCCCGACCAAGTTAAACTTTTTGAGTCCCGCAACTGAATGCGGGATAAACTCCTGTGTGCGCCCTGACGGGCCGCACACAAAAGATTTTTTACTCCCCCAGAATAGGGTAACCTTAACCCTGCAATCGTACAAACTTTGACAGGAAACATATTTTGTAGTATCATTCCAACAGTACTAAATGTTTGAGCATACTGCAACATAATAGTACTACCATAACTAACATATCTCAAAACAAGAATATCCACTAGCAAAAAACCTCAAGAAAGTGAGAGAGAAAAAGGAGCTTTCGTAACATCGGCTCGCAAAGCTCGCCGCAGTAGTAAGAGATAAAAGACTTTATATTTACTACGGGGCAGCCGATAAGTTAATCGCCGCCAAATCTCTAAGTTTGGTTGAACTTCTAAACGAGATGAAACGCAAATAAGGGGAGGCTCTCAAGTATGGCAAAAAACTTAGAAAAACTTTTAACATCAAAATCTAAAGAAATTCGGGTTATTTACCTTTCTTCATATATCCCCAGTAAATGTGGTATTGCC
>JBGOWS010000236.1:0-3858 GCA_041478735.1 Thermodesulfovibrionia bacterium
AACAGGTGTTATCCTTTTTAGTGTCTTCTGCATTATATTTCTCCCTTATCTTTTATTTTTACTGGAATGCCTGCAACTACCATGTAAACCTTATCAGCTACCTCTGCAATCTTCTGATTTAATAGTCCTGCCATATCCCTGAATCTTCTTGACATCTCATTTTCTGGAACTATCCCTGTGCCTACTTCGTTTGAGACGATGTAGATCACCTGATAATCCCCCCCACCCCCCTTTAATAAAGGGGGGTGGGTGGGGATTATTTTCATTGTCTTATTGAAATATGGTTGATTCGTTGGCGAGTGAATAGTGGCAAGTGATGAGATGAAATGCTCAATTTCAGTTTCAATATTCAAACCAGCGTGTATTACATTAGAATGCCAGAGTGTGAGGCAATCAATAACTATTACGCTGTAATTGCCTTCTATTTTTTTAATAATATCTGAAATTTTTAGTGGTTCTTCATAAGCATCCCAATCTTTTCCCCTCTCTCTTTTGTGTTTTTCAATCCTTTCTTTCATTTCCTCATCGAGTGCTTCTGCAGTTGCAATGTACACCTTCTTGCCTGAAAACTTTGATGCCTCTTTAAGGGCATAAGTGCTTTTACCACTTCTTGCACCACCAAGAATGAAAATTATCTTTCTGCTCATTAAATTACCTTGAAATCCTTTATATCTAAAAACCAGGATCCATCCCTGTTTATGACTTCTGTTTCGGTTATATCAATCTTTCCTTTAAACAGAGGGCCAGCAACAACGAATGTGTGATACTCTCCCTTTTCACCGCATATATCTATATCAGATTTTGTCTTCAGATATTCTATAAAATCTCCGTTTACCGGTCGTCCTATCCATTGTTTGTCCCGATTTTGTCGGGGCGAGAATGAGCGAAAATATCATATCATGCTTTAAACATCTAAAAATTATTTTCATAACTTATATATGCTCCTCCAGCGTCTTGTCTTCTTATCTCAATACCTACGTCAAACGCCTCCTTCAGCATGCCCTTGGTCAAGACTGTTTCAGGACTCCCGACTCCAAGAATTTTTCCATCTTTAATCAACATCACCTTCTCAAACTGTAATGCTATATTTATGTCGTGAAGCGCCATGATTATTGAGATGTTTTTCCCGTCCTTCAATTCTCTGAGCAGCCTGAGAAACTCTATCTGGTACTTTATGTCCAGATTTGAAAGCGGTTCATCCAGGAGCAGAAGTCCTGCACCCTGCAATAGGGTCATCGCAATAAATGCCCTTCTCCTTTCCCCACCGCTCAGATTTGTTATATACGATTCTGATTTTCCTTTAAGGCCCACCATTTCCAATGCCTCATCAACATTTATTGCTGGAGGTATGTCATATGGATAAAGACCCATGTTCACAAGTTCCCTGACTTTGAATGGCACATTTATATCGAGGAGCTGCGGGAGATAACATAACAGCTTTGCCCTGTCTTTATTCCTGTAGGATTGTAAAAGTTTGTTCCAGAGCTTTATATGACCGGAAGATGGCTTTAATATGCCACTTGCGAGCTTGAGGATGGTTGACTTCCCTGAGCCATTTGCACCTAAAAGTCCTATGAACTCTCCATTGCCTATAGAGAATTCGAGATTATTTATTATTTTATTATTCCTCGAATACATAAAGCTGATATTATCGAGTTCAAGAATCGGATGGTTAGTAATAGTTCACCCCCACCCTCACCCTCCCCCGTCCACGGCCTCGCTCTGCGAAGCGGGGCGGGCAAGGGGGAGGGAACTCATTAGATTTACTGATAAACATTCCCCCTCCACTGGCGGGAGGGGGTTAAGGGGAGGGGGTACTGAACTATTATGGTAGTTATATGCCGAGGACATCTTTCCTCCTGAGTAGATATAGGAAATATGGTGAGCCGATGATGGCTGTTACAATTCCTGACGGGATTTCCATTGGCGGCATGATTAGTTTACCGATCATGTCTGCAAGGCAAAGGTATGCTCCACCACAGATAGCAGATGCAGGTATCAGTACCCTGCTGTCAGCGCCAATAAAGAATCTCACGATATGGGGTATGAGAAGACCTATGAATCCGATTGTGCCTCCGAGGGAGACAGATGCTCCTGTCATAAGTGCCATGGATATGAATAAGAGCAGTCTTTCCCTGTGAACAGAAAAGCCGAGGCTATGAGCAAACTCATCACCGAGTATTAATGCATTCAGCGCCTTTGCCCTGAAGATGGATATACAGAGCCCCGTGACAATAAACATTAAACCATACGGGATCAATGACCAGTCTGCAATTGAGAGGTCTCCAAACATCCAGAGCACAGTCCTTCTTAGTCCCTCATCAGTTGAGATGCTCATGAGAAGCATAAGTATCGCATGAAAAAGGAAACTCAGCCCAACTCCTGCAAGCAAGAGCCGTTCAGGCCATAAACCACCACGTTTCCAACCGAATACACCGACTATCACACTCACAATAGAGGCACCGATGAAGGCCGTCAACGGTATAGTAAATCTGCCAAAGGAATATAGACCTGATAAAAGTCCCAATGCTGCTGACAGTGATGCTCCGCTTGATATCCCAAGAATATAAGGGTCAGCAAGGGGGTTTCTTAATACACCCTGAAGAACAGCGCCTGAAGCCCCAAGTGCCATACCCATTAGAACCGCAACCACAACCCGCGGAAGTCTTATTGAAAACAATATCTCTTTCTCTATTCCACCTAAGCTAAAAGGACTTATTACTCTTGGCCCAAGAAATGTAGAGGTTAAAAAGATTAAGATCGGGATTAGGATTAAGAATGATATTTTTATTTTAGACATCCGGCTATTTCCTCGACGCCTTTGACAACTCTTGGACCGAGCCTGTAAAGACTGTCACTTATATAAAAGACAGCACCATTTTTGACTGCAGGAACAATGGCTATTCTCTTCAAAAGTCCTCTTGAGACCTCGTTCATATTTATATGTCCCTTGCCAATAAAAATCACATCGGGGGACTGATAAATAAGCTCCTCAATAGAGTATTTTGGATATGAGATTTGTGCCTTTGAAGCTATATTTTCACCGCCAAGGAGAGTGATTGCATCATCTATGGCTGTGCCTCGTCCTGCAACTATTAATGGTTCGGGCCAGACGATAAATAAAACCTTTTTTTTCGGCGTCGAGCGACGAATAACGGGTGATGAGCTGTTAATACTTGTCGCCTGTTTTTCAATTATAAATCTATTGATAGCTGTTTCTATTTCTTTCGCGAGGGTATCTGCTTTTTCTTTTACGCCAAGTGCTAAACCCATTTCTCTGATACCCTGTGGCAGTTCTGAAAGCTGCCTTGCCTTAAATATATATGTCTTTATTTTCAATGAGCGTAGCCTTTCCTCAAACTCTTTTGGATTGCCATCAGTTGTCATAACCACAATATCAGGTTTTAGTGTAACAACAGCTTCTAAGGAAGGATTGGACATTCCACCTATCTTTGATTTCTTTTTTGCCTCCTCAGGATAATCGCAAAAGTTTGTGACGCCGACAATCCTGTTACCGAGCCCCATGGCAAAAAGGATTTCTGTTGTGCTTGGTGCAAGGGATACGATACGATCTGGCAATTCAGCATAAACAGCGGTGACAGGTAGCATGTGAAAAATGACGGGAAAAATAAAACAAAAGAGAATTTTTGTGAACTGAGAACTTAAAACTGGCAACCGAAAACTTGATTTCATCCTTTCCTCCCTCGGGAAATGTTTTGTGTGAATTAACTGGTCTGGACAGGTCTTCCGGCTCAGGGCTACCTACTTGCCGCCTTCCCATCCCGATTTATATCGGGACAGTGGCTTGTGCTTGGCTTTCGTTCCCTTCACGGCTGCGGGGCAGCGGAAGAATCACCT
>JBGOWS010000090.1:0-7755 GCA_041478735.1 Thermodesulfovibrionia bacterium
AATCCAGGTCGAAGAGTATAAATATCAACTGCGATGACCGATGAGCTGGGTCACGACATCGCAAATTCAAATAGTTTCAGAGTTGCGAGTGAACGATGTCGTGAGCATTTTTCTTATGAACGATGTCCTGAACGTTATCAATTAGCCATTCACCAGCCCTGTGTCCCTTGCACCATGCGCGCAAATTGATTTCAAACCCTGTGGTGTGGTATGTTGTTGCAAAGGGAGGCTTACCATGGCACAACGCGAAATTACGATAACGCTTGCAGACGACATCATCGAGGAGATAGAGAAGTATAGAAAATCCGCCCGGAAAACCAACACTGAAGAAGCTGTTGCAGAATTGATCAAATATGCCCTAACTCTCCCGCCGTATTTCAGGGATTTTGACTGGCCAAAGGCAGAGGCAGAAGCCGACAAAGAGATCGCCAGAGGAAAAACAAAATCCTTTGATAGCGTAGAAGACTTTATTGCAGACCTCAAGAAATGAAAATCCTCCGCACCGGAGTCTTCAAGGAGGATTACAAGAGGCTTCCCGAAAACGTTCAGGCAAAATTTGATCAAAAGATAAGGCGCTTCATGCACGACATCCGCCATCCCTCCCTCAGGGTCAAAAAGATGAAAGGGCACAAAAACCGCTGGGAAGCGAGCATCGACATGTTCTATCGCTTTACTTTTGAAATCCATCAGGATTATTACCTCCTCAGGTGCATCGGCCCGCATGACCACGTCCTGAAAAAGCCTTAGGTTCACCACCACCTCCTCTTCTTAAGGTAATATGCTTCCAGATTCAAAGGCGGAGGATAGTAAATGACCTTTCGCTCTTTCTTCGGCCTATCGAATGGCACCATTATCAGACTCCTCACAAAGGTGACGCCGAGATATTTAAACCCCTGATCAAAACTCACAATATCACTTTCATCGAGTTTTAGGAGGAGCTTTTCAAGCATCTCATTAGTGAATTCAAGTGACTGCTTAGCCTTTTCAGGAGTTTTACACAGTATGAGAAAATCATCCGCAAACCTCACATACTTCTGGCCATTCTTCAGCATTACTTCATCCAGCTCATCGAGAAAGAGATTGGCAAGGACTGGTGAAAGAGGTGAACCCTGCGGAATTCCTTTTTCCATTACTTTCAGCGACACACCATCCCAAACCTCTGCTTTTACCCACTTCTCGATAAGGCCGATAATATCCCCATCTTCGATAAGCTTTCCCACTTTTTGCAGTAGTAATGACTGGTCAACGCTGTCGAAGAAAGCATCAATATCAGCATCCACAACCCATCGGTAACCCTGATCGTAGTAGTCCTTGATTTTATAAACAGCCTGTCTGACAGAACGCCCTTTTCTGAAGGCGAAACTACAGGCTTCAAATTCCCTTTCAAGAATTGGTTCGATTGCAAAGAGCACTGCGGTCTGTGCCACCCTGTCCCTTACTGCCGGCACACAGAGAGCACGCGCCTCACCGTTGCCTTTATCCACAAGAATTTTCAGAAGAGGGAGAGGAGTATATTGGTTGTGTTTCAAATCATGGCTAAGCATTGAAAGATATTTCGGAAGTTCTGTTTCAAACTCCTCAATCGTCACCCCATCCACCCCCGCACAACCTTGGTTTTCTTTCACCTGCGGGAAGGCAGTGGAAAGGGAATGGAACGTTGAAAAGCTTGCAATCATATCAAAAATTAAGGTTCTTTGAGAGACATCATATATTCTGAAAGCTTAATTTTAAATTCTGAAAAAACGTCGTTGATATGTTCTATGCCCTCCTTCATACGATTCCATTCTAACTGGAAACCGTATCCATGAAATACAACATGCCTGAATTTACGGTAAGGAGTAATGGATAATGCAAGAGAGTTGTCGAAAAGCTCAGGCAATGATTTATAAGAGGGCGCACAGAAGCGTTTGAACAGATCGTTATGCCATGTATCCCCTGTCGGCAAAGGGATTTCATGAAAACGACTGATGCGCTTGAGAATATTTTCAATTCCGCTATAAAATTGAGCCATGAAGGAAGCGGCTGCAGTTTTCTCCCGTACAGTCGGTTCTCTCCCGGATGCATCTCTGTTTAATGCTGAGAGTTCTTTCAAAGTTGCCTCCCTCTATCAATTCAAGTTCAATATTTATCTCTTCAGTGATTTCTTCGATTTTCATATTAAGACCTTTCCTTTTGCTTCTATATATTTAGTAAAGCGTGTTGGCGGACTCAGGGATACGATATCAATAGATGTCCCTATATCATCTTCAAGTCTTGCTGCAAATTCATAGAGTTTCCAGCCGTAGACTCCATCACAAGCAAGGTCTATATCTCTTGCTTTTTTCTGCTTTTCAAGGGCACCGCCAAAAAGAATCAACCGTGTAGCGCCATAAAACTTGGCGAGTTCAATTATTTTCTTAATTTGAATCTGATTGAGTGACATATATTACACCTTCCTTTTAAGTCTTCCATTGACTCATGTGATTGAAATTCTAAAATAATAGAAAACCACATATCTTCAATGGTTTTTGCATCCATCCACATTCTATTAAATGTATTATTAAAAGCGTCAAGGATATTAACTGCATTTTTGGAAATTTAATATCTTCTTAAAGTAAACATACCGCTACACAGAGAACTTACTTTTATGCTTCCGACCTATTGACAGCCGGAACAGAAAAGAATTGTTCTGTACCTTTTTGCAAACAAAATACTTTTTTAATTCGGAAGAGGTGTAACTTCTATTATTACCTTTCCGCAGCCCTTTGACTTAAAGCCACCGATAATGCCTTCCCCTTTAAGCCTATCCAAAACAAATTCCTCAATCAATTCATCAGGTGTTAAGTCTATGAATTTCTTCTGATACTTTACACTGGTTTCTTTTAGCCAGCCGTCCAATTTGTTATTGTCCTGAATTTTTCTAATCCTACCTAATTCCCAGTCGTTGACACCATTTTTGATCATGATTTCGATGTTCCCTTTAAAAACAACATTATCCGGCATTATCTGATAGTCGCGGTTTGTTTTATCAACACCTGTATCTTTTGCCCTATCAATTCGTAAAGAGTACAATTCATCAGGTTTGTTTGAAATATCAGCATAAAGATAGGGCACTCTTACAAACCCGCTCAATCCGTTCGCACCTAAAAAATAACAAGTTGGGCAAATAGAATTCGATCTTTTTTTGAAATCTTCTGATGAATATTGACAGGCACCTTTGTCTCTGTATTTACCATCTTGTATCAATATTCTCTCGTCTGCCGATATTGTCTTTTCCGACGAAGGTATACATGGCTTCATAATGTCATTTTTAGGGTATTTATCAATCAGATATTCCTCCATTTTGTTTCTAAGAAATCCTTTTAATGTAGGACTCTGCACAACAACCTTTCCCTCAATTGTGGCAACCGGACTTTCAAAGGCAGACATTACATCTTTCGATGCGCCTATCCTGAATGGTTCTAATGTGGTTAACATTATTTTGTATCGTTTAATCTCTTTCATCTAAAAAAACCCTCCTTTTATAAACCATTAGAATTGGATTTAACTTACCAATAACGTAAGACTTCGTACTTACATCTAAAATTTTAGCCGTCTCTGAATTTAATTGTTCTAAAAGGTCAAGAAGTATTTCGTTCTTTTTCAATTCCCATTCGCTTTTTTTATCTGTGCCGGGAGTCATTTTCCCTGCAATAAATACTCTCGCAGTTTCAAAGCCATTTTTTTCGAACTTCCTTCTTAAGTCATCAAGTTGACTATTACTGAAATAATTCCCATTCCCATAAGGTTTTATTCCTTTCTTTGCGATTATTGAATCAACTCTTTTTAAAATTGATTTTAACGTCTCATCCGTAGTTTTTATCTCACTCACTTGCTCACCTCCACTAAGAAATCATAACCATTTCGGACAATGGTATTTTCAAAAATAGATTTCTGGTAATAACCATCAAACATAGAAGTCTTTTTAAAAAGATATCCGAAATACGGTTTGATGATATTTTCTTTGACCATACCGAATTGCTTTAATATGTCATCCTCATAATATATTCTTGATAAAAATCGCCCTTCCTCATTAGTTCTTTTGGGTTCAAATATGTGTCTTGATAAGATTTCACAATTCCCAAATCCCTTTGATTTTAAACCTCCAAGGCGGAATTCTTTTCCCATTAAATCAGGCGAATTGAAATCATCTGTTTCTTTGATGTAAATCTCGCCTCGAATATCTGACAGGTACTCAATCGTAATGGGCAGCTTTGCAGTATTTAAAGCACTATCATAAGGCGCAAGAACCATATAACCTTTTTTATATTTCGTAATCTTGCCAATGGCATGGATATTTTTATTCTCTCCCAGTAATGATTGAAGTGATCCGGTAATTGTAGAATACGGCAAAGGCAAGACGTTATCAAGTTTACCGGCTCCTTTATATTTTGAGGCAATCGGCGAAATAGAAGGTTTGAAAGTCCCCTTTTTAATACGTTCGCCTATATACAAAAGCTGCGATGTGAATTCAAATTTGAAGAATTTCTCCTCCATTATTCTTCTACCTCGTCGGTATACACATAATTTTTTCTTGTTAATTTAAAGAAGTTGATGAGCTGCTTTATGCTGTAGAATCGGTTTACACCGGAGAATATTTCTCCTTGTTCATTCTGGTTGTATATTTCAGTGTTTATAAGAAGCTCGGATCGTGATCGTTCGTCAATCTCTGCAAGTTTATGCAAAAAACTGCTGATTTCTTTATCCTCAAAATTAAGCCAGCTGAGCTTTTGGTATTCTCGGTAATCCATCACAAGCTCGAAATTTCTCACTGTAAGGATATTTACCAGATTCTCTTTCTGTTGATTCAAATATTGCCATGCCTCGAAGAACGGAAACTTTATATTGGAAATCGTTGCAGAAAAATTTATCGGAAATACTGCTTTCTTATTTTTTCCGTCATCTGATACGTTTTTACTGTCGTAAAGCCCTTTAAATTGCGGAAAGAATGTTGTATAGGTATCAACAAACTCTTTTAGAACAACTTTCATTTCCGACATATCATCAAACCTTAGGCAAATAAAGTTATCAAGGATGTCAAACTCATTTGAAATGCCGGTCTTCTCATCAATTTTGCTAAATTTGCCTTGAGTAATCTTGCTTTTTAAGGAAGGCAGAAATTCTTCCTTGAATTTATTCAGGAATTCATAGATGATGGAAAATCCAATATTTTCATCATTGAACTTATCTTTGTATCTTTCTAAAGGAAATTCCCTCAGCAATATTTTTTTAAACAGCTCATTCAAAAGATTTAGGTTTAAATCAATCTTAATAAAACAAAGCCTGCTGTCGGGTCTTTCATTTTCCCATTTTGCAATTTTATATCCTATGCCGTGCGGTACTTCTTCGCCCTTCTCAATAGCTTCATTAATTCTTTTTTGGTTGTCTCTTATATTAAAGCAATGTTGACATAGGCATTCATGTATTTTCTTTTTTTCTTCTTCCTCATTAAATTTCCAGAAAGTCTTCTTTGCCTCAGCCATATTGCAAAGCTCGCAAAGTTTAGACCGATATGCTTCAATATTGTTTTCGCCTATCTCTCGAAGGTCAGGGGCTATCTTCTGTTTTAAAGGCGGATAAAAATTATGTTCAAACTCTTTGAAAAGATCATCATAAGCAAGCAGCAAATCCTTTCTGAGAAGCCTTGTTTTTCTGCTGAAATTACCTTCAAAATAATAATTTGTTGTAAATCGCTCAATAGACTGAAGAGTTCTCTCAATATAAGACTTTACATTCTCTCCGGGATCAGGAATAACAAATACGATTTCGTCATAAAGCGTATATAATTCCTGAGACCCGTCAAAATAGTTCGGAATACTCTCTGTAATTTCTTCTATTTGTCTGATAATCTCAACATCCGCTATTCTTGAAAGACTTTGATTGGCAAATAATTTTAGCCGTACAAAATATATCGGCAATCCTTCCTTCGGATATTTTTTGCTGGTACTGCCCTGAATATCCGAACTGATTTTCAATGCATCTGAGACACTGTTTATCTGATCAGGGACATTGAGATAGTCGCTATTTTTTATTAGGAAGTTGTACCACTTTTCGGTCAGAAGAGAATGCGTCATCAGGGAGGCAAAAGGACATTTCCATGCGTCTTCGCTCCGCCTTTGAATCTGTTCCTTTCTGTTCTCAAAAACTTCATTTATATTGTTTGAGTTAACGATTTCATTTAACAGAGTTGTATCATCCGGTGGCTGACCTATACATTCATCTATCTTCTTGTATATCCATAAATGATATGTATTCCAGATTATCCTTTTATGTTTTCCGGCACCTCTTCTGAAGGCTATGTTCAGCTTCCGGGAAATAGCAGATGCTTTGACATCAGCAATAGCCAGCAGGAAGTCTTCTTTTGATATCTGATAAAAATCTTCGGAATTGCAGCAATGCTGTTTATATGAAAACCTGAATACACAGTGATGCTTCAATGCTCTGAAACCGTTTTTAGTTCTTATCTGATTCAATAAATCATTGTTTATTACCCCTATACAATCCGGGCAATAATGAATTTTACTGTCCTGATATCTATCACATAGCTTTAATATATCGTGCGCTTTTGCAAAATAATCAGGCATTTAATTCCCCTTGTCTTTCAATTTCAAAATCCGACAAAAAACTCCCCCACATCATACAGCAACCCAGTGAGTACGGCTGTCTGGTATTCTCTCTGATAAAAACTATTCATAGGATATTCCTCTTTTTGTTATTTGATTCACATTTATAAAATAGACTATAATTATAGTCAATACAAAAAATACTGGATTCCGCATCAAGTGCGGAATGACAGAAATACGGAGGATTGCAATGACAAAGACGATTCCGCTGGTGGAGGCCAAGAAGAGCCTGTCTGCGATCATAAAAGACGTTGATGATAAATATGACCGGTTTACGATCACCAAGAACGGAGCTGACAAGGCTGTTATAATCAGCAGCGAAGAATTTAAAGGTCTGCTTGAAACCCTTGATATTCTGTCCCATAAAGAAGAAAGGGATGCGATCGCGAAGGCAAAGGAACAGGTCAGAAAAGGGACAACCGTATCTCTCAGGGATTTTAAGTCAAGGCTGAAAATTAAATGACCCATAGTATCGAGCTTGCGAAGGAGGCAGAATCCGATCTTGAGGACCTCCATAAATCCGACCGGAAACTCTTTATGAGAATCCTTACCAAAATCGAATCTCTCTCTGAAAATCCGAAGGAAGGCAAGCCCCTCGTCGGTAATCATAAAGGAGAGTTCTCTCTCAGGGTAGGCAGCTACCGCATTGTCTATAAAATTGATACTGCAAAACATATTGTCTATATCCTCACCACAAAAACAGTGTTAAGATTTTAGTGATAGATGTTAGTGTCATACAACCTCTCCTCTAAATACAGGATATACAGGATATCAGCATCAAGAAGACGGTTATCCTTCACCAACATCTATAACATCTATCCTCTATTATCTCTCACTGTTCTTCCTGAGGCTGTTCATTAAACCATAAAGCATTTTGTTTAATTTAATTCCGTGCATTCGTTAATTCTCTTATCAGCAGTATCCTGTCCGAGATACCCAATATCCTTTAGTTTATAGAACCAGTTCTAACTTTCGGCTGATGATCTTCTTGCTATATCATTATAATGCCTGATTTCTTTCACTAACACCTGCCGGTGTCTTATATTTCACTATCACCTTTTACTGACACCTGTCACTGTCTTATACTTCCCTCCGGTTAAAATCGCCCATCTGT
>JBGOWS010000018.1:0-18048 GCA_041478735.1 Thermodesulfovibrionia bacterium
CGTCAATTTTCTCTTCCGGTATTTTTTCAACTTCCTTGATTATTTTTTCCTTGACACTTGCCATATTATCACCTCCTTTTAGTGATTATAGCACAAAGGACTGACTGTTTCAGGCGTCTATTGCGGGTTCAGTGTCTATGACCAGAACCCTTAATTTTTCATCATCGGCGGATCAAATAAATGAGCGCAAGTTAAAAACTTGCTTCCGCAATGAGTAAGTTTTTCTTTTTGTGAAGTTCAAGCATCTTATTAACAAGGGAGGCGAGTTTGTCATGGATGGCGTTTACGATTTTATATCAGCTTTATCAATTCTTCTTTACTTATATTATTCCACAGGCTGACGCGTGTAAGAATGTCGTTCAGTGTTCCTTTAGCAATAGTCTTATGGTTCGGTATAGAAATATTATGTTCCCCTATACTCATTATCTTTCTCAGTCTTATGTGACTGCCTTTTTGTCTGATTATCTGATATCCCAGCTTTTCAAGAAACCTAACCAGATCCTGTCCGCTAACCTGGGGTAGTTTAGGCGACACCGCTGACCTCTATTTCAGACATTACGAGTATCTCCGCAGACTTACCCTTTTTCAATTCATCTTCAAGATGCAGAGTGACAGCTTCCTTAATATTTCTTAACAACTCGTCGTATGTCTCACCCTGCGTGAATATATCCTCATTAACACCACGTGCACACCAATATTCGCCGTCGAAATATGTGTCTATTTTTACCAGCACTTATCTCACCTCCTGTCCAGGGTTAGTTTTATTTTACCTTAAATCCAAATCATTTATAAGTTTATTACTGTTCCCTCAATTATCTTCCTCTCTCCCCGTGTTATCCCATAAAGCCCATAAACAATATCATCCATCTTCTCTCGTTCGGCTGATGGCGGTGACAAGTGCAGCTTTCTTTTTGCGTAGGGCGAGCATCTCCTACACAGCTATGTCGAGCTTCATTGCTTCAAGCCAGTCGGCTACCCTCTACGTTTCAATAAAATCGTTTCCAGAGTATCACCCAACAGTTTAGTTGGGCATGCGGCAATGTAGTGCAACTGTGGACTCCAGCTGCTTTGTAAAGCAGTTAGCCAGTATCTGAGTTGCCCTTGTGCATTTTGCCGAAATGCAAATATGGGGCCGCCGCTCATTCCTTTTATTGAAGCTATCGCATCACCCAATACAATGCGACCATAAAATAGTGGGATATCTGTCATTGGGAAGACCTCTGGTCGGCCGTCAAGTGGAATTATTCGGTGCAAGATAGGAGTAGTTTCAAGACTTTCAGAAGTGACCGTTGTGAGTTCATTAGCCATGCCAATAATAGCGTAGAAGTCAACTTCTGACGGCTGGCGTTTCCATACTTCCTCATCGAGCGGCTGTATATTATTTTTTTCTAAAAGTCGCCGGTAGTATGGGACAAAATCATGAAGCCATAGTCAAATCCGGCATTGTCGATTACGTGAGTAGAAAAGGGAATCTTCATAATTGAACGGAATCGGTTCAATGTGCTTCGCGCCAAGTCCTAAAGAATCAACGAGAAGACAATTGGTTATTTTGTACCCGTGGATTATGGTATTTTCCTCGATCTGCTTCAGGCAATGACCTGCAGAGACCAGAAACCATTGATCGCCGATAGACATGACGAAAGAAGTGATGATAGCACTGTGCGAGACCAAGCCTTTCGTAAATGTAAAGAAAACCGGCACTAAATGCCTCATAAAATATGCTATTAAGTCACCATCTCTTTTCTGCGTATGGTCCTGATCAATCATAAAGCTTTCTTTCCTCTAAAAATCTCTGGGAGCCGTCTTGATTCTTATCATTTTGCTCCACGAATTTTATCCTTTCTTTTCAATAATCTTCCTCTCCTCATCCGTTATCCCATAAAGCCCATAGACAATCTCGTCTATCTTTTCATCAGTAACGGCAATCTCCCGCTCGATCTTTTCGCGTTCGGCTGATAGCGGAAGGGAGTTTTTCTTTTTGTGAAGTTCGAGCATGTTTATATTTCCTTAATTGCATTAATCGCTTTCTGCAGGATATCCGGATGGATCCTGAAATCCTTTGTCTTCATTTTTTCAAAGAGTGACTTTGCTTCGGCCTTATCGATTAATCCGTCCTTCACTGCTTTTAAAATAATACCTATGGTTCCAGAGACAATGAATCCTTCTTCTTTTGCAGCTTTCCTTACCTTTCTCTCATTGGATAAAAATAATGCAGCGTTCAGTTTTTCCCCTAAAGCTTTAACATGGGCTTCTCCAACATGGATATGGTGCCTCTTCGCAATATCATCCGCCTTATCCTTTGATGTTTCAAATACCTTAAGAAAAGAATTAAAAGCTTTTTGCAGTTCGGAATCCTCTTTTATAATGATTTCGGATTTTACATGCTCTGGAAGAGCAACTTCTCTATATAGAGATTGCAAGAGGGAAAGTTTTCCGAGTTTTGATAGATGTATTAAGACATCAGCATCGCTAACTACGTGCATAGGAGATATCTTCGTCAAGCTCTTCCGTGCCGTAGTTTATGTATGTTTTCCTTTTCGCAAGTATATCTATCATCTCGTTCAGGCCAACACCCAATATTTCGGCAGCCTGTCTGAGGGTAAATAAACCTTCCCTGTACAACTCAACGACAAGGGTCTCGTTTATAAACTTGTCATACGGCTTCTTTATATGCTCAGTTATTTTTTCTGGTATCTTGACCGATATCTCCATTTGATGCCTCCTTTTGATTGATTATAGCATAAAGAGACTCAATGCTTTAGCTGTCCTCGATTATATTCCGCTCTTCTCCTGTTATCCCATACAGCCCATAGACAATCTCATCGATCCCCTCATCCGTGACCGCTATCTCTCGCTCTATTTTATCTCTTTCTGCTGAGGGAGGAAGGGAGTTTTTCTTTTTGTGCAGTTCAAGCATCCTGTCAAAGGAATACGAGCTTGTCATACGTGTATTGATCTACATTGTAGCTACTTACAAAGCCTCTGCCTACTTTTTACCCGTTGGTGGCTTTACTATTGGCTTTACAGGTTGTTTAGGAGGAACGTAGCCCCTTTCACCACTGTTTGGCGGTTTAACAGGCCGCTTCGGAGGAACATAACCGGCATTGTCTTTCCTCGAACTCATAGTAATCACCTCCTTATAACAAATTAATGGCACTAAAAATAATAAGAAAAATAACCCCTAAAATAAAACAAGCGATTGAACAATAATTAAGCTTGTTGGTCCAGGAAGCAGCTTTATTATTTTTATTACCATTTTTACCTGATATTTCTTCATCCAAAATATCTCTTTGTTTCCTACATGCAACTTGACTTGTAAGAAATGAAATTAATGTGGAAAGAAGACTAAGACAGAAAAATATCCAAGCAGTTATGAGGTGATATATGCTACAAGGTTTTGGGTGTGGTGCAATGTAGTTTATAAATGTTATTTATAACGCAAGTGCACCAGCGGCTAAGGTTAATATTGCTTTGTCAAATTGCTGCGCAGTTCCACGTTCAGCTTCTATTAATTGTTTTCTTTCCTCTAAATAAACCTTATATTCCTCTTGTTTATTTTGTGCCATAACGATACTCTTTACCCTCAATTAACTTCTTTTCTTCCTCCGTTATCCCATAAAGCCCATAAACAATAGCATCTATTTTCTCATCTGTTATCGCAATTTCCCGTTCAATCTTTTCACGTTCTGCTGAAGGAGGAAGGGAGTTTTTCTTTTTGTAAAGTTCAAGTATGCTTTCAACGAGGGAGACGAGTTTATCATGCGTGGCCTTTTCTGAGGGGTTGTTGAAATCTGTAGTGCGGATAGGGAAAGGCTTGAGGTAGTCTGTTTTGAACGTAAAATAACCACCACGAAGAACATATCCTGTGTTTTTCAAGAAAAACCACATTAACTTTGAATTTAATATACCCAACCAATATAAAAGATTTTCTTTCACTGATTCTTTAGGAAGCAGACTATATACCTTGGTATTATGATAAATTCCTTTTTGCCCCAATGTCATATTGCATCCAAGACTAATTTCTGGGGTGATGATCCGTTCTGTTTCAAAGACTCTCATGTCTCTGCTTCTATGACAGGAATACCAGTATTTTGGGTTTGTCTTTTGTCTTCTTCTAATGTCTGTAAGTTCTTTACGGTAACTGTTCAGATAAGAATACCCCAACGGATAAGACTCTTTTAATTCACGCTCCTCTAAGATTTTTGTTTGATCATTTTCAAGGACATAAGGGTAAATACAGTAATATGAAAATTGAGGATATGCGTATCTATGGACATCTTCTCCTCTTAAAAAGGGTTTTATAAGATTGACTTCTATCTCAATCTCGCTATTTGCCCTTTCAGAAAAGAATTTAAGAACATTACTAGATTTCTTAGAAAGAAATTTTAAAACATGGATATTATCAATTCCAGATTGCACCCCGACAAGTATTTCTTCGAAGATATCCCCGAGCGTTTGTGGCTGTTTTATTTTTGATAACAGTTTCTCGACTTTCGAATGGGTCAACACCCATGGAGCTGAAGTTAAGCTTGTCCCTTTATATGTGTTAAAGTCTTCTTTTTTAAATGTAAGTAGGTGTTTAGATATCTCTACGTCAGGCATCTCTTGAAACTCATAATATTTGAAGCGATCATTTTTGTTTTTTGAGAGCAGTAATATCCCCGTATATATTGATGCCGCTTTGAAGATAAGGTTGTGTCCAAAGTTTATGAATGAACTTACAGCCTTATTATTTAGAAGGAATTCCCTTAAGCCTGAACCAAAATCTGAATTTATGAATTTATTTGGACATATGAAGCCTAAAACTCCCTTTCTCCTAAGGAGCTTAAATCCTTTTTCAATAAACAGTAAATACAGGTCAAATCTCTTCACTGCGCTCTGATAAGTATTGATGAAATAATCGATCTGTTCACCGTAGTATTCTTGTAACCCTTGAACCCGCAAATACGGTGGATTGCCGATGACGACATCAAAGCCGCCGGATTCCATGATCTCGCCAAAGCCTGCTGATTTTGAATTCCAGTCAAAGGGGTTGATGCGGCTTTTTGTTTCGTCGTCAACCCCCTCTTTAATTCCTCCCTTAGTAAGGGGGGACAAAGAGGGGTCAAATATGTCATATCCGATAAGGCTATTCCCGCATTTGATGTTGTTGCTCAAAGGAGGGAGAAGTTGCTGTTTCTTTGGCAGTAATCCCCTCTCACCTTCCAATGCTTTTAAATAAAGGCTCATCATTGTTATCTCTACAGCCTGTGGGTCTATGTCAACGCCGAAGATATTGTTTCTCAAAATCTTTGCCTTTTCATGAATCGGCAGGGTGAACTCCTCAGGACTCATTTTCCAGTATGGAAAAAGATTTAGGGTCTGAGCCTCTTTTGGATGTTCACGATAGTATTTGAGGTGATGGTCAATTAGATATTGATAAGCTCCAAGAAGGAATGAGCCAGAACCACAGGCAAGATCAAGTATTTTTATCTTCTCAATCTGTCTTGGTGTTTTGCCCTCTATGATTTTGCCGACTGTGTTTTTAACGATGTAATCAACAATATATTTCGGAGTGTAGTAAACTCCTCCTGCTTTCCTTACCTCTGGCTTTTCCTCAACCTTAATCCTTTGGGGCGTGACTCTGATTGTGCTTCCAAGGTAGCGTTCATAGATGCTTCCGAGAAGTTCAACGCCTATTGCATCGAAACGATAACGGCTACTTGGAAAATAAAGGCTTTCGATAATCCCTGCCAAAAGGCCTGAATCAACATCTGCTTTCTCACATGCATGGGGCTTAAAAATATCTCCGTTCAGGTCATCATTAACCTCATGGAAAAGGTCCACCAGATGCGTCATAATGGATTTTCTTTTTCCTTCTTCTTTCCATTGGGCAACGATCTCCCAAAGTTCCCTGTCTGGTCTGATCTTCCTGTCTTCTGCAATACGGATAAAGATAATCCGGTCGAGAAGCTTCTGAACAGCATCATTTAAAATCTTCACATCAAATTCAGGATTTTGCTTGTGAATATCCTTTGCAAGTTCCGTTCGCCATACGCTCAAATCCTCAAGGAAAGACTTATCCGGAGGTATACGTAATCTCTTGCTTTTTGTATCTTTAGGCAAAAGGGCTTCTAATGAACCTTGTTCAACTCTTTCCCTTGATAGCTCCCAGAGTTTTTCGATATTGCCAAGGTAATCCGTATATTTGAAGTCAAAGATCAATCCTTCATTGGGGAATTTAGGGTTTGGTTTTAAAGAAGCATCATATAGTTTGAACTCTTCAAAGTCTGTAAGTATTACAAAATAAACCTCTTTTGTAGACCAGGCGTAACTTTTTGCCTGTAGTATGTGATTTACATCATCAAGGGCAACAGATGGGGCCTTTGCCTCAACGAAAAACTTTGTTGCGCCATTTATGCGGAAATTATAATCAGGTCTTTTGGTTGTCTCAGGTGAAAGCTCAACAATAACATCTCTTTCATGCGGAGGCTTCTGTGCCTTATTTTCAATATCCCAGCCGAGGGCTTTGAAAAAAGGATTTATGAAATCTATTCTTACCTGTGCCTCGGGATAACCTTTTGAGAGATAATGGTTTTTGTCTTTTTCGAATTTTGAGATTAATGACTGAAGCTTTTCTCCGAAAATTTCCTTATCAGGCATTTGTGCAAATTATAGCATACCTATCAGGCAATAGGATTGGCCTTGAGCGGTTTCTTTTTGCCGATAGTCCATAAAGTTAATTTTTGAATAATAAAGAGGCAAAAGCCTCGGAGCGCAGCGAGAATGAGCGAAAGGTTAATCCTGTTGCCTGGTAATATCTATTTCTGCTTTGAACATCACATCATACTTGACCTGGCAATGGTAAGCACTATAACCTCTTTTGCCCTGGCTTTCATAAGCTCTTTTGAACACTCTGTTACCGTTGCCCCTGTTGTCATTACATCGTCAACAAGAAAAAGCCGGAGGCCTTTTATATCTCCTTTTACCTCAAATGAGTTCCTGAGGTTTAACAATCTTTCCTTTGCGGAGAGACCTATTTGCGGAGGTGTCTCCTTTTTCTTTAAAAGAATATCCATTAAGAGAGGGACCCCTATATTCTTTGATATAACCTTTGCTATAAGTAGAGATTGATTAAAGCCTCTTTCTCTCAGTCTTTTTATATTTAATGGAACTGGTACGATGCCGTCCGTTACTGGCAGGTCATGGCCTAGCAGCAGCCTGCTTAGAGGTTTTGAGAGTCTTTTTAAATCATGAAATTTCAGCAGGTTAATCGCCGCTGCAAGTACTCCTTCATAAAGCCCAAAGTTTATGACTTTAGAGAATGGAGGCGCCTTTTTCATGCATTGCCCGCAGATCATAGAGTATTCTGATGAAAATGGCATTGCACATATACTGCATGACGGGCCTGTGTATCTCTTTATCTTGGACCAGCATGAGGCACATATTGGTGAATGATTAAATACGTCAGATTCACTTCCACATGAGGGGCATCTGGAAGGATAAAGGGTGTTTAATATTTTTGAGATCAGGGCATGTTGATTGTTAAAGGTGTTCCACATCTGCCGCATTTAGGGTTTTGTTTCGAGCCTCTATAGTGCTGTCTTTTATTAGAACTGCTCTTTGAGCTGGATGAGTTCATCTCTCCTCTGGCCTGTTGAGATTAAATGCACCTCAACTCCTAACATCATCTCAATCTTTTTTATGTAAATTTTTGCTGCTTCCGGAAGTCTGTTAAAATCTTTTATACCGATAGTGGTTTCGCTCCAGCCCTCTAACTCTTCATAAACAGGTTCGCATTCCTCAAAGATGTTTATCTCCTTTGGGAACTCTTCAAGGGTCTTCCCTTTGTGTTTATATGATGTACATATTTTTATTACATCTATTCCATCGAGGATATCCAGCTTCGTTATTGCAATTCCTGTAAATCCGTTAATCCTTGCCGAATGTCTGAGTATGACCATGTCCAGCCAGCCACATCTCCTCGGCCTGCCGGTTGTCGCACCATATTCTCCTCCTTTTTCCCTGAGCCTCTCGCCGAGAGAATCTGTTATCTCTGTAGGAAAGGGTCCGCTGCCAACCCTTGTTGTGTATGCCTTTACTACCCCAAGAACCTTTGAAATCTTTGTAGGTCCTACACCGAGGCCGGTGCATGCGCCTCCTGCGATCGGATTCGAAGAGGTTACATATGGATAAGTCCCGTGGTCTATGTCGAGGAGTGTACCTTGTGCACCCTCAAACAGCACATTTTTATTTTCAGAGATCATCCTGTTTATTATGATGTCGGTATCAGCAAAATATTTCGAAAGTTTCTCGGCGTAACCCATATATTTATTGTATATGTCTTCAATATCAAAGCGAGGAACTTTATAGAGGTTTTCGAGCAGGAAATTAATATCAACGAGATTTGCTGTTAACTTCTCCTTGAATACCGCGGGATGAAGAAAATCTGCGACCCTTATTCCTACCCTTGCCATTTTATCAACATAAGCAGGGCCTATCCCCCGGCCTGTTGTACCAATTTTCTTTGTGCCCCTGAACTTCTCCCTCCCTTTGTCTATGGCTACATGGTAAGGCATTATGAGATGGGCATTTTTGCTCAAAAACAGGTTTTTACCGACTTCGACCCCTCTTTCTTTTAGCCCGTTAATCTCCTCTATAAGAGCTGCGGGGTCAACGACAACACCATTTCCTATAAGACATAGCTTATCTTTGTAGAGTATTCCCGAGGGAATTAGATGGAGTATGAATTTCTCATCGTTGATTACGACAGTATGGCCTGCATTGTGACCTCCCTGGTATCTTGCAACAACATCTGCTTTTTCAGAAAGGAAGTCAACAATCTTTCCTTTACCTTCGTCTCCCCACTGTGAACCTACTATAACGACATTGGACATTTTTAAACCTCGCTCAGAGATATATGTTTGACTGAAAGGATGTTTGGGAGTTTCTTTATCTCCTCTATAATCTGAGATGTGGCAGGCGTATCTATTGTGACAACAGAGATTGCTCTGCCTCCTAAGGTCTCCCTTCCGAAATGCATCCTTGCGATATTTATATTGTTTTTGCTTAGGAGTGTACCGATATTTCCTATAACACCAGGCTTATCGTTGTTATATATGAAGAGAAGCTCTCCATAAGGCACAATCTCAACCTTAAAGTTGTCTATGGCTACAATGCGCGGGTCTTTCTTGCTGAAGAGTGTACCTGCAAGATAGCTTTCTTTGTCCTTTGCCTTTACCCTGATCACAACCATACTCTGGTAATCACCAGCATCCGTGCTTTTTGTCTCTTTAACCTCTATATCGCGTTCCTTTGCTATAATCGGTGCATTTATAAAGTTTACCGTCTCCTCAAGTATAGGTGTGAGAAATCCTTTTATAGCAGCGATTGTAATAGGGGCAGTATTAATTTCAGATGCTTCTCCCCGATATTCGATCGATATTTCGGTGACTCCACCTTCGAATATCTGAGCAGCGAATCCGCCGAGTTTCTCAGCCAGGGTTATATAAGGCTGAAGCCTTGCTAACTGGTCTGGAGGAATGGGCGGGAAATTAACAGCATTTCTTATTGTATTGTGGATGAGATAATCTACAACCTGTTCCGCAACCGCAATAGCGACATTTTCCTGTGCTTCCTTAGTTGAAGCGCCGAGGTGAGGGGTGGCGATTACATTGTCAAGTGTAAGGAGTGGATTGTTCTCAGGCGGCTCTTTCTCGAAAACGTCGAGCGCAGCACCGGCAACCTTGCCATCAATAACTGCATCGTAGAGGTCTTTCTCATTGATAATACCACCTCTCGCACAGTTGATTATCCTGACGCTGTTTTTCATAATCTTAATAGTCTCTTTATTTATCATGTTTTTTGTTTCCGGTGTTAAAGGGGTATGGATTGTGATAAAATCGGAACGTCTGAACAACTCTTGAAGATCGACCTTCTCAACACCCATGGCTTTCGCTTTATCTTCGCTCAAAAAGGGATCATATGCTATCACATTCATTGCAAGCCCCTGCGCCCTTTTTGCAACCTGACTACCTATATTGCCTATCCCGATAACACCGAGTGTCTTGTTAAACAGCTCTACTCCCATGAACTTCTTTTTCTCCCACTTGCCTGCTTTCATTGACATTGTTGCCTGGGGTATCTTTCTTGCAAGTGAAAGCATAAGGGAAATAGTGTGTTCTGCTGTGGTGATTGTGTTACCGCCAGGCGTATTCATCACAACAATACCCTTTTTTGTAGCTGCTGTCCTATCCACATTATCAAGTCCGGAACCTGCGCGCCCGATAACCTTCAGGTTTGTGGCAGCATCTATTACCGCTGATGTAACCTTTGTTGCAGACCTTATTATCAGGCCGTGGTAATCACCGATGCGAGCCTTTAGTTCCTCAGGTTTCATACCTGTTTTTACATCAACCTCAAGCCCTGATTTCTTGAGTATATCGATACATTTTGGTGAAATGTTGTCACTGATGAGAACCTTCATTTGTCCCCCACAATTTTATAGTCTCTTTGAACCTTTAAAGGATAACATAGTCATAAAAACCTTGACAAGACCTTATAATATACCCTACATTT
Organism: Thermodesulfovibrionia bacterium; assembly: GCA_041478735.1. Taxonomy (GTDB): domain Bacteria; phylum Nitrospirota; class Thermodesulfovibrionia; order Thermodesulfovibrionales; family SM23-35; genus JBGOWS01. Next base: position 10,558 of record JBGOWS010000018.1, read on the forward strand.
GGTGTAAACGAACTATTTATAATGAATTTAAGACTTTACGGTAGGGCATTGTCATTATCGTACTTTACAGTCGGATACAATATCTTAGAGGGAGTGGTTTCAATCTTTGCCGGTATATTGGCAGGAAGCATAGCTCTTGCGCTTGCATGCACATTTCTCTCTACTGCCCTTTTAATTGGATTAGGGCTTAATTATTTATACGGCATCTGGTGGGCAGACCTGTTGGCTTAATCATTGTATTCTTTCTGATAAGAGAAGGATATAAAGCGTTGAAAGAAGAAAAATTATGCAGCTGCTGCAGTGTGGATTCGTCGAACTATCATAAAGTTTAAAGAGATCAAAACCTTTCCCATCATTGAGGGTAAAGTCCTAATGGTAAAACAAGAGTAGTGGGTCTATTTCAGAGGTCTGGTTATTTCATCCAAATCTTAAATGGAAAGTATTCCAAAAAGATAAAATTGTTGCAATATTTGTTTTAGGATTAGAAATATTCTCTTTTTTAAGCCTATAAATTATTATTTCAGGATGCTCTATGTTCTGCCAATAGATTTGCCCCTTTCCTATCGTATCTATTATTTGATTTGTTTCTTCACTGAAAGCAATATCTATAAGCTTTTCATGCCTAACGATTTGGGAATATTTATTATGCAGATGTAAAAGTAAGGGTCTAAAGCTTAGAGCAGTAAAGACAATCTTATCAGATATTTTTTCTGATATAGATATCTCAGGTAAAGATTTTTGTTTTTTTACATCGTTTAAAAATTTGACAAAACCATTAAAATAGATTTCTATTTTTTTCTTGTCAAGAGATTCAAAGTCACAGTTTTTATTATTAAAAATAAAATCATATAAGTACACATAAAAAGACCTAAAAAAATACTTTTCTTTCTTATTTTCAGAGACATCTTTAATCTTTATGTAATCTTCAAGATATTTCCAAAGGGCGCCAAAGTAAGTCTCCATGTCTTTTAGAAACCCAAATTTGTAGTCAAAAATGTCTGCAGAGATCTCCCAACAAAGATCTACAAAATCGGGGAATTCCGGGTGGTCTTTTGAAATTCCCACAATCCTTCCTAAAAAATCTTCAAGAGTTTTGTCCTTAAAATCCAATAAGTCACTGTTAAGGGTTGCAATGTGACCTATTTCATGAAATAACCCCCACCATCTTTTGGGAATAAAAAGAGATTCCAGAGGTATATTAAGGACTTGAAGATCTGACCTATATGTATTATATTCTCCTGCATTTACAATGCCATTCCACATCAATCCAATGTTTTGTAGCATGCTTTTTGGTAAAAGTTCTATTGCCTGAAGCACTCTTTGGATTCCACCTTTAAAGGCAGAAAATCGATACTCAATGTTGTCTATCCCGGAATAAGTCGAAGATGCTCTCTGCTGTGCTCCAAAAATAAAATGGTCTATGTAAATTCCAACTTCCTTGCTGGTACTGTCTTCAGAAAGAGCTATAGATTTAATTTCCTTTGCAAAAGGAATCATATCTATAAAAGCGTCTCTTACAATATTATTCTGTATGATATTGTTAAATGTATATATCGTATTAAGAAGCAGCATTTGGAATGTTCGATCAAACTTCTCTTTTAATAAAAGTGCTTCTTCTTTAGAAAGTGTTACAGGTAAACGGAAGCATTCCATCAGACTTTTATTGGGCGATTCAGCTTCCGGGTTGCTTTCAGCTTCATCCTCTTTTCGGTTAATTCTCACTGATGTCGAAAAGAGTTTCGACTTATTTCTCTGCCTAAAATTGAAAACTTCGGTTAAAAATTCACCCCATGTGTCCATTTTTTTAATGTCAGAAATGCTCACATCTTCTGCACCCATAACTATATTTGTTCGGCCGAAACATGCAGAAGCATCTGAAATTATATCACCTATAAACTCAGGACAACAGGTTATATATAATTGAGGAAAAAAATTCTCAGTGATATATTCTTTTAATTCGGATTTGAGAAAATTAGGTTCATCCTGAATTTTTTCTATTAACCCAAAATTTATACCCAAGAAAGAAAGCGTTTTAAGAAAAAGGGCTTCCAATTCAATATTTTTATTATCTTTGTCATTGTCTTCTGAATATCCTATTTTTAAATCTGACAATTTAAGCAGGGTGTCATAAGTGTTTTCTATAGTTTCTCCGTGAACTAAAATTAGTATCTCATTCCATCCGAAACTACCCAATATACTTAGATCTTCTTGAGTCTTACAGAAGGATATAAGACTTTGTTCAACTCCGGCTCCAGTACGAAGAATGGAAGAAGGGTTAATTTTTAAAAAACTAAGTCATAGTATCTTCTTATCAAGATTTTTAAAATCGAATCCTTCTTTTATGGTATCCCATGATTCGTTTTTAATTTCCCAGGGGAAACATAGCAATTCGTTACTCTTTAATATATGAGGGATAGTCCCTATATCAATGACATCCGGGAGAAAATCAGGAGACTCATAAATTATGAAAAGGTCATAGTTGCCAAGGGCCTTAAATATCCGATATTTCCTGCCGATACTTTGCAACTCTTCTGAGAAAATCTTAGCAACTTCTATTTCAGCCCCAGGAGATACTTGAAGCATAATTACTTTTATTGCAAAGTCGCAAACGCAGAGTTGTTCTTTCATAAAATTCTCCTATTTATTCATATGCCTTAATTTTAAATAAATTGCTGCTTACCCATTCAAGCTGATAATCTGTATCCAATGATCTTAATTTTTTGTAACCCTCGCTTGTCGTTTGAGCATAATAATGTATAAGGATATTCCTGAAAATATTTTCTATGTCACCTTTCATAGACGTTCTTCCAGGGTTTAGTTCATTATACAAAAAACTGTCATCTGGATTTTGAAATGGGGCAAGTATTGTATAAACAGGTATACTTTTTGAAAGTTTGATGAGAGTAGGAACTATCTCCTCATTCTTATCATCACTTGGATTTGATGGATCATATTTTCCAGTAAAACCTACTGCTATCACAAGCGCAGTATCATCAGAAAGCAAATCAATTGTTGCCCCTTCGATAACCTTACAGAAACAACTTCTTGGAAAATTCATATCTATAAAATGTGCGATTCTATCACAATCGCAAGAAGAAGCATTGCTGTCCAAGAAATCATGTGAAGGTAAACCGTAATTATCTATAGGATTATCAGCAGGATAACCGATTGAAAAACGAGGTAGTTTAAAAATATGGTTTTGCTTTTGGCGCGATTCAATAAAAGAAATATGAGAGAAGCTTCCATGGATTTTCCAAAGTTTAAGCGCTTTACTCGCTTCTGAAGTTTTACTGTAAAACCCCTCCCAGCTATATTCCTCATCATTTATAAGAGGGTTAAGCGAAAAACCATGGGGCAATGGGACTTTTGTAAAGATAGAATCAAAATATAAGTCGTAATTTGTTGTAACAATTGTACTAACATTTCCTGTAGTACAAAGGTGATGCATATAAAAATAACGTAAGGGTGGTAATACATTAGCTGTATTCCAGCGATATGATTCATAGGCTTGCCAGCAGATTCTATCTTCTTCTTTAGGGTTTGAAATAATTTTGTCCTGGGATTTTGCATCTTCAATTATGATTTTTCGGGACCTTATCCCTCTTTGAGAATAAAACCCATCTCCAACAACAAATTTGACTTTCCCATGTCTTGTATCTTTCTTTATTTCGGAATTTCGGAAATTATTGTGGCAATTTCTTCAATCTTATCAGGCATATATCATTATATAAATATTCGTATATTTTTATGCCAAAAAAAAGAGGAACCAAACTGTTCCCCTTTTTTCAATAAGATTTACGTAAATTTTATTCTTTAATAACTCTTTCTAAATGTTTTTCAAACTTATCAGAAAGATATTTCTCACGCAGCTTGTCTCTTTGCTCAACGTCTCCTAAAACAATATCTTCTAAATCCCTATCGGAGTCGAAAGACATCCCTTCCAAGCCTTTGCCCCATTGTTGCTTACGATGCGTTAAGTAGACATCAACTAAAATTCGGTTCATCGTCACCCCCTTTTTTTAAAAAGGATATTTTTCTTTTAGGAGATAAAATAAAAATAAAGCACTTACAAGGAATATAGCGCTTTTGATATTAATACACTTTAACATTCTTTAGAGGTTACTATAATATAGACAAAGTTTGTTGTCAAGTGAGAAATTAAGCCGACATATATTAGTCAAATGCTTACTCTACTATTTCTATTCCAGCAATAATTCCTCTGCACTTGCAACACCCGTGCCGAGTTTTACCTGGTATCCCAGCCCTTTCAGTACCATCTCAATTCCTGCGATTGCTATTATAACGTCAAATCTGTCTGTATATCCTAAATGTGCAACCCTGAAAATTTTGCCCTTTGCTTTACCCTGTCCTCCGGCTGCAGTAATACCATATTTCTCCCGAAGATTTTTATATACTGCCTGTCCATCTATCCCGGGTGGTGTCATAATGGCTGTTATAGCGTTTGACGGAGATTCCTTTGAATAAAGCTCTAATCCAAGGGCTTGAACAGACTTTCTCATAGCAGTTGCAAGTTTCTCGTGTCTTTTAAATACATTTTTCAGCCCTTCTGCTTGAAGCATCTTCAGGCTTTCATTAAGCCCGATAATTAACGTAACCGGTGATGTAAAGCTCGTCTGGTTCTTAGCAAGGTTTTCGCGTTCTTTCTTAAAATTAAAATAAAATTTGGGCAACTTTGAGGTTTCTGCTTTTACCCATGCCTTTTCACTCACACTTACAAAGGCGATGCCTGGTGGGAGCATTAAACCCTTTTGTGAACCGCCTACCATTATGTCTATCCCCCACTCATCTGTTCTCAGGTCATGGGCTACAAGCGCACTTATAGCATCTACTATGAATAATGTATCATCATATTTTTTTACAATCGATGCAAGTGCTTTTATATCGTGGTAAACACCGGTTGAGGTTTCTGATGCCTGGACAAACACGCCTTTTATGCCTTGATTCTTTTTAAGCCTATCTTCAACTATTTCGGGCTTAACCGAATAACCCCATTCAACAGTAATCTCTTCAACCTTCAGGCCATACGCCTGGCATATTTTTATCCATCTTTCTCCAAATTTACCACCGTTTATAACAATAACCCTGTCTCCTTTGTTGAAGAAATTATTCACAGCCCCAACCATTCCACCGGTACCTGTTGAGCATAGTATAAGCACGTCTTTTTTTGTCTGATATAACCACTGAAGACCTTTTTTTGCTGAATCAAGTACAGGGATAAAGTCTGGTGAACGATGATGTATTATCGGTGCTGACATTGCAAGCAGCACCTCTGAAGGAACCGGTGTTGGACCAGGTGCTAATAGATAACGTTTTAACATTTAACCCCCTGAATAAGTTTCACTTATTTTACTTACTACGTCAGACTTTGAAAAGTAGCACAATAAGAGGCATTTGGTCAAGAACGGCTACTTTACAATAACTTAACCTGGCGATTATAATTAAATTAATGAAGAAGAAAATATTTATCGGCGTAGTTATTCTACTTCTGGGATTTTTTTTAGGCGGTCTCACATTCTACGTCCTCGGTAAGATCACAGGGCAGTACGGGTATCAGCCATATCCCATTACGCCGAATGTTCCCCGGCAGATAGAAGAAACAAGCAGGGCATTCGCAGAGATTGTTAATGCTGTTTCGCCTGCGGTCGTAAATATATCCACAACAAAGGTGGTAAGAAGAGATACAAGATCCTTATTTGAGGATCCTTTCTTTGATTTATTCACCCCTTTCTATGATTTAAAGGTGCCGAAGAAATGGAAGGAGCAAAGCCTCGGCTCTGGTGTTATTGTTTCACCAGATGGATACATAATTACGAATAACCATGTAGTTGAAAAAGGGGAAGAAATCAAGGTGACCTTACTTGATAGAAGGACTTTCAAGGGAAAGATAGTAGGTGCTGACCCCAAAGCAGATATTGCTATAGTGAGGATAGATGCAAACAATCTTCCAACGCTGAAATGGGGTGATTCTGAGAAATTACAAGTAGGTGAATTTGTCCTTGCTATAGGTAATCCTTATAGCTTGAGCCATACAGTCACAATGGGGATAATAAGTGCAGTAGGAAGAGCCAATGTTGGAATTGCTGACTATGAGGACTTTATTCAGACTGACGCCGCTATAAATCCTGGAAATTCAGGGGGGCCGCTTGTGAGCATAAAAGGAGAGCTTATCGGGATAAACACAGCGATATTCTCCAGGACGGGTGGTTATCAAGGTATAGGTTTTGCGGTGCCCAGCAATATGGTGCGTCTTATCATGGACCAGCTTGTTCAAAGTGGAAAGGTTACCAGGGGGTGGATTGGCGTCACTATTCAGGAACTTACACCTGAACTCTCGCAGAAATTCGGAATTGAAAAATCAAATGGTGCACTTGTTAGTGATGTTGCAAAAGATAGTCCGGCTGGAAGGGCCGGAATTACGAGGGGCGATGTAATACTTGAGTTTAACGGCAAGGAAGTAAAAGATGTAAGCAGTCTGCGAAATATGGTTGCCCAGAGTAAGGTAGGCAGTGAAATATCTATGAAGATACTCCGGTCAGGAAAGAAATATGCGGTCAAGGTGTTCATTGTTGAATTGCCGAGAGAAGTTGCAGAGGTTGTTCCAAGCCAGTTACCAAATGATGCCGATGCGGAGTTACTTGTAGGCCTTACAGTTATGGACCTCACAAAAGAAATTATAAGGCAGCTGGGGTTTAGTAAAGATGAGAAGGGGGTTATCGTTGTAAGGGTAGAACCTGGAAGTCCAGCAGATGAAGCTGAAATCAAAAAAGGTGATATCATAAAAGAGATAGATAAAAAAGTCATAGAAAACGTGGAGGATTTCAATAAAGTTGTCTCAAGAGTAGAAAAGAAAGAGACAGTTCTTCTTTTTGTTAACAGGGGCGGCAAAAGGTTTTATGCGATTCTCAAAGCATCCTGAAGGCAGCTGACAGTGAATAAGTGACGAGTGATAAGTTCGGCCTTTCTATCCTTTAGCGTTAATCTGAACCTAAATGTTGCATAAAATATGATGCAGACATACTGAAAAACCTCTGCAAAGCAACGAGATTTGATTATGAAACACATGACTGTACATTTAACCTTTAGTGCCTTTTGGATAAAGGCTGGCTGGCCAGGCTATAGGACTATAATGTGTTGCTGGCAGAGCTTTTCCAGCACATCTGCATCATAAATGCATAAATTATTTTGCAACTGGTGGGTGAATTTATTGAAAATATCTTTATTGGTTATATCCACTAAAATATTCCAAAAACCATCAGTTAAAGGTACACTAAGGTATCAAAAAATAAATTTTTTCACAACATCTGCATCTTCTAATTGCTTATTATTTGGATTAATTTAATTTCTTATTACTAATAACATGTTATTTTAAGCAGAAAGGAGGTGATAAAAAATGTTTCTTGTTCTCAGGCTTGCGGTCCTTTTACTCTTTACATTTTCGGGATACATTATCGGTATTAATTATGGTTATGA
>JBGOWS010000267.1:0-3267 GCA_041478735.1 Thermodesulfovibrionia bacterium
TAACAGCGACCTTTATTTATTAGTTAAGAGAAAAGATAGGAACGAGAATAGGCTTTTTTGATATTCAAAAGATATCTCTGAAACTCTGGTAACATATTTTGCCTCTCGCAGCCTTCATTAATAGGAGGAGTTATGCAAAGAGATTTTCATTATTATATTGTTTATGTTCTTGCTAAAGAAGCAGGCTATGGAGATAACGAGGCAAATGTAATAGCCTATGCCTCACAATATGCTGACGATAATACTGACCGAGAATACACTGTAGCTGATTCCTATGGAGAATTCTATGTAGGTTTCCCAGAGAAGATCGGCAAATCAGGAGATTTATATTTCCCGATAATTACTCAGGCAGTTAACATTACATCTTTTAAATTGTCCGTTCAGAGATATGTGTTTGCCCCTTTTCATTTTATACCAGGAGATAACAACATTGAAATTAATGGTAAAAAGAATCCTTTATGTACAACCAAAGGTTGTAAGAATGCAGTAACTTTACTGCAAGATGCATTAAAGAATAAAGACCTGTACAGAATCGGTACAGCCCTCCATACATATGCAGATACATGGTCGCATGAAAGGTTCAGTGCATTTAACGAGGACTGGAATAAGGTGCACAAATCAGCTTTGAAGGGGTTGCCGCCAAACATCAGTCATGGAGAGGTTCTTCATCAGCCCGATGAAATATCCGGGACATGGACAGACAAAAGGTTCGGAGAAAAAATAGATAACAGGGAACGAACTCTAAGAGCATCAGAAGAGATTTTTAATTTTATAAGAAAAGGGAAGGCGAAATGGGATGATGTGAAGTCCGATTTTGAAACTATAATGAACGCTAAAAATTTAACTGAGAGAGTAAAACTTATTCGGGGGATGTATCCTGAGATGGAAGAATACAATGAGGATAAATGGATTAAAGAAGCATTAACGTTTTCCAGAGATAAATCAGAGATTCCTGAAGAAGATCCTTTTAAAAGTCAGCAGATTCCAAGACCAAGATTTGTGGAAATAGAGGTGAAAGATGTTAACGCTCATTGGTTCAGATTCCAGAGCGCCGCTAAAAAACAACTAGCCATGGTTCTGAGCATGGTAGGGACTCTTTGAATTTCGAAAAGTAAAGGACAAGGAAAGAGGGTCAGGTTTTTTTGCTGGCAGGCAAGATGCCTGAAACTATTGGTAATACCTTTTAACCCAAATAATGCAGGCATTGTTCAAAAATTTATTTAACTCGATGAATTTATTGAAAATATCTGCAAATACTTTAAAGTCAATTAGAATCCACTGTTATGAAGTCAGACATCCAGCAAATGGTGGTGCAAGGGAATTTAAAAATACTGTCAAGTTTTTCCTGTAAATTTTTACAAGAATATAAGAATATAGAAGTTGAGATGTTCTATTTTTATGAGTTTAATGATATATTTTTCTTGAGCCGAAGACAAAAAAGATAGCACCTGTTTTTATATTTAACAAAGATGCTTGAAACTGCTGATAACACCTTTTACCCATCACACATTATCAGGAAGATTGCATTAAAGATCAGTATTGAACGTATCGGTCATGACAGAAGGTATTGAGAGAAAATTATTCGATTACAATGCCATATCGATCTGTAAGTTGTACTAATTCATCGTAACTGGACTCAATCTCAAGGGAATAGTATTTTTCATTGCATTCTTCACACAGAAAACCGATGACGGAAAATGACTCTGAGAAGTGATAGTATGCCCAACCGGGCACAAGCATTTGAGAACTACGATAGTCCTTCAGGACGGCACAGAACTTGTGTTTCGGGAAGCCACGATTGCGAATCTTGTGAGGGCGTACATAAAGGTTAAAACGCATCCCGCAATAAAGAAAGTGATATAAAGGGGCAGAAAACTTACTGAAAGGAAAAAGTGCTATGCAGAGTGGCAGTTGGTGGAAGAAGGGAAGTAAATAGAGAAGCATGAGAAGTAGAGTAGACATTTTCCATAGACTCGCTATCATTAGAGTATAACTAAAAAAAGGGAAAAATGTTTAATGAGGGAGACATTGTTCAAAATTTTATTTAACTCGATGAATTTATTGAAAACATCTCTATTGGTAATATGCACTAAAATATTCCGAAAACCATCAGTTAAAGGTACACTATGGTATCGAAAAATAAAATTTCTCACAAAATCTGCATTATTTCTCTACGAGTCGGAGACAATACGTTATTTGGGTTAAGGAGGGATATATGAAAAAGACTTCTTTTTTGATTCTATTTTTTTCAGTAGTTTCCATAACCTTAAGTTACGCTGGATTATTAGAAGATGTGATGAAAGGCATAGGTAGACCAACCAAGGGAGAATCTGATGATAAAACTATAGTCTCTGGACTTAAAGAAGCCCTGTCTATAGGGACTGAGAAAGCAGTGAAAAACGTCTCCCGGGCAGACGGTTATTTTGGCAATCAGGTCATAAAAATCCTTATGCCCGAAAAAATCCAGAAAGTCGCAGATGTTCTCAGACAAGTTGGATACCAGAAACAGGTTGATGATTTTGTGCTGAGTATGAACAGGGCAGCAGAAAAGGTTGCTCCGCAAGCACTATCTTTTTTTGCTGATGCGATAAAGGAGATGACCTTTGAAGATGCCAGAAATATTCTTAACGGGGGCGATACTGCTGCGACAGAATTTTTCAATAGAAAGACGCATGACAAGATTTATAACGCATTCAAGCCTATTATCTCATCAAGCATGGATGAGGTTGGTGTGGCACGCTCATATAAAGAGATGATGGGGAAATATGAAGCCATTCCTTTTATAGAGAAACAATCCGTTGACCTCGACCACTATGTAACAAATAAAGCCATAGGCGGACTTTTTTATATGATAGGCCAGGAGGAAAAGAAGATCAGAACTGATCCAGCAGCGAGAGTGACAGACCTGTTGAAGACAGTTTTCGGGAAGTAGCTGAACCTAAACGTTGCAAAAAAGACAGGGCAGAGATGCTGAAAAACCTATTTACCTAAAAATAAGAGAAGAACTGTTGCTCTCATGGTATAATGAAAAAATCCTAAGAGGAGTTTAAATATGAATAAACTTTACATATCAATAATTGTCAGCATTCTGCTTTTTGGATGTGCAGCATATGTCACACCTGAAGGGACATACCTGGAACCCATTCCGGCAACTATCGTTATAGGTCCGCCTGCTGTTGCGCCGCCTCCTCCGGGTATTATTGTCCGTCCCCTTCCTCCTGTGGTTTTGTACCCGGATAGGCATATTTACTTCTACGGAGACCTGTA
>JBGOWS010000175.1:0-4905 GCA_041478735.1 Thermodesulfovibrionia bacterium
AGGCAAGCTGAACTTATTTATGAAGATTTAAAAAAAGCGATAAGCATAGATGTTGAAAATGCTTATCTTGATTTAAAGACGCAGGGAGGAATATTGAAATCTCTTGAAGATCAACTGGTGTTTGCCAGAGATAACTATAACGCCATTTCAAAACAGTTTGAGTTTGGTCTTGCAAATAGCATTGATGTGATGGATGCAAATACCTTGCTCGTTACCTCGGAAAGACAGTTAACAGATGCAAAATATAATTACCAGTTGTCTATTTTAAGGTTGAAACGGGCAACAGGAACGCTGTTAACGGCAGTAAGTAGTAAGCAGTAAGCAGTTAAATATTTGAATATAGATAAATAATTAAAGAGCGATACAGGAGTGACAGAAATGAAAAAAAAGTCTTTATTGTTTACGTTGTTCTGCTTACTGTTTACGTTGTTCTGCTTACTGTCTTTTCTTGGCTGCAAGAAAAAGGAAACTAAGGTAGCAGGAGAAAAGGTAATAAATGTTCAGGTCCAGCCTGCTGAGAAAAAGTCTCTTAAGCCATTTATAGAAACTATCGGAACATTGAATCCAGATGAAGAGGTTACGATAAGTGCCGAGGTTGATGGAATTTTAAAAGATGTGAGGGTGGATGAAGGCTCTGTGGTTTCAAAGGGTCAGGTCCTGGCCTTCATCGATGATATCGATTATAACCTTGAGGTTAAAAGGGCTGATGCAGCCTTGAGACAAGCGGAGGCTACCCTTTCGAATACAAGATTGGAGTATCAAAGAAAGGAAGCCCTTTATAAAGAGCAGCTTGTGACTCAACAGCAGTTTGATGATGTCTCAACAAGACTTTCACTTGCAGCGGCTGATTCGGAAAGAGCAAAGGCAGCACTTTCCCTTACAAAACAAAAACTTACAAAAGCTATAATATATTCCCCTCTTTCAGGTGTTGTAAAGGAAAAAAAATCCGAAAAAGGAAATTATATCAAAAATGGCACAGCCCTTTTTATAATCGTTCAGAACAATCCCATCAAACTAAATTTTACGGTAAATGAGAAGGACGTTGGGAAGTTAAAAAAGGGTCAGGAGGTTCTTTTTAAAGTGGATGCTTTTCATGATAAAGAATTTAAAGGAAAATTAAGCATAATCTATCCATGTCTTGAAGAAAATACAAGGGCATTGCAGGTTGAGGCTCAGATACCCAATTCTGATGGACTATTAAAGCCAGGGCTCTTTGCCCATGTCACACTTTATACAGGTGCTGAAAAGGATACCATTGTTGTCCCTGTTACTTCATTATTATATGAGGGTGAAAAGATAAAAGTTTTTGTGGTTGAAGGCGACAGGGCAAAAGAAAGATCTGTAAAAGTAGGACAGAAATATATGATAAAGTCAGTCGAAAGTCCTCGAGCAACTGTAGGAGAATATACAGAGATAATAGAAGGCTTAAAAGAAGGAGAGTTGGTTGTGACAGTTGGACAACAGAATCTATTTGAAAACGCCAAAATATTAGCCATTAAACAGTAAAAAGGAATTCTTATTCTAAATGTGGCTCGCTGATACATCTATAAAAAGACCTGTTTTTGCGACTATGGTTATACTCGGACTTGTTGTCCTTGGCCTTGTAAGTTACCCGAGGTTAGGAGTTGATCTTTTCCCGAAGGTAGAGTTCCCCATAGTAAACATAACAACTACCCTCAAAGGCGCAAGCCCTGAGATTATGGATATAGATGTGACGGATAACATAGAAGGGGCTGTCAACACTATAAATGGAGTAAAGAGCATTGTCTCAACGAGCAGTGAAGGTGTCTCTGTAGTTACGGTTGAATTTGTCCTCGAAAGAAATATAGACCTTGCCGTGCAGGATGTAAGAGAGAAAGTATCTGTTATCATGGGAAAACTGCCAAAAGACATAGATGACCCGATTATAGAAAAGGTGGACCCGGATGCAACGCCTATTATGTGGTTTGGTCTTTCAGGAGAAAAATCTATAAGAGAACTTTCTACCTATGCGGATGAGATATTAAAAGAACAGCTTCAGCGGATAAATGGTGTTGGGGCTATAAGACTCGGCGGACTCAGGCTCAGGCAGGTAAGGCTCTGGCTTGAAAGGGATAAACTCAACGCATACGGTATAACAGCTCATGATGTAATGAATGCCCTTGGAAGGCAGAATGTTGAACTACCGGGAGGAAGAATTGAAAGCGAGACAAAAGAATACACTGTTAAAGTAAAAGGTGAATTCCCTAAAATACAGAATTTCAATGATCTTATAGTCGCATATTCTAAAGGCTCACCTGTCAGGCTCAGGGATGTGGGAAGGGCAGAGGATGCGATGGAGGAGAGGCGTTCCATTGCAAGGTTTAACGGTCTTCCCGCAGTCGGTATTGGTATTCAGAAACAGTCGGGCACAAACACTGTAGAAACTATAAACAGGATTAAAAAGGAACTAACAGTTATAAAAAACACCCTGCCCCCCGGGATGAAACTCGATATATCATTCGACCAGTCTGATTTTATCAATCGTTCAATTAGAGAAGTCCAATATCATATGGTTTATGGTGGACTGCTGGCTATTTTGATAGTTTTTATTTTTCTTAAAGACCTCAGGACTACATTGATAAGTGCGCTGGCTATACCGACTTCGGTCATTTCGACATTTACCTTAATGAACGTGTTCGGATTCACATTTAACAACATGACTATGCTTGCCCTTTCACTTTCTATCGGAATCCTTATAGATGACGCGATAATAGTTATAGAAAATATCCGTCGCCATATAGACGGAGGGATGAGTCCGAAGGAGGCTGCCTCTTTTGCTACGAATGAAATAGGGCTTGCCGTCATGGCGACTACTCTTGCAATAGTAGCAATATTCCTTCCAGTTGCATTTATGAAAGGAATAATCGGAATGTTTTTCCTTCAGTTTGCACTCACTGTTGTCTTTTCAGTACTTGTTTCTCTTTTTGTGTCTTTTACTCTTACACCCATGATGGCATCACGCTATTTGAGAAGTCGTGAGTCAAATCCCCCATTACCACCCTTTACTAAAGGGGGGCGTGGGGGGATTACTAAACTTTCTCGAATCTCTAATAGTCTTGAAAAGGGATATAAGAAAATTGAAGACCTGTACAGAAAATTGTTAAAGATTGCCCTTGATCACAGAGCGCTTGTGATAATAACAGCAACGGGCATTTTTATATTCAGCCTTTTCATAACACGTTTTATTGGAAAAGAGTTTGTTCCTCCTGAAGATCAGTCAAGGTTTATGGTAAGACTTAAGGCGCCGATTGATTACTCCGTTGATGAGGTGGACAGATTATTCAAAAAGGCAGAGGATGTCATAAGATCTACTCCTGAGGTTAGAACATGTTTTTATGCTCAGGGTCTTATGATGGGACAGGTTAATAGGGGGCTGATGTTTATTTCGCTTAAACCCAAGTCTGAAAGGCAGGGGACACAGCAGCAAATAATGGCTGAGGTAAGGAAGAAATTCAGGGATATCGCCGGGCTTGAGGGAAGTGCCGAGGATGTATCATTGATTGGAGGCGGGGTGAGAAATGTCCCAATACAATATTCTGTAAGGGGAACTGATTTAAAAGCGGTCGAATCCTATGCCAGGGAAATCGTCTCTGAATTCTCAAAACTTCCCGGAATAGTTGACGTTGACACCTCATTGGAAACCGGAAAGCCTGAGATCATGGTCTTCATAGACAGGGACAAAGCGGCTGATTTAGGAGTTGATATTGCTACGGTGGCTGAAGCAGCGAATTTTCTTATTGGTGGTGAGGTGGACGTCACCAAATTTAAGGATGAGGCAAAGGGAAGAAGATATGAGGTAAGAGCAAGACTAACCCCTGAAGACAGGTCTAATCCAGAGGATATCGGCAGACTTTATGTAAGGTCCAAGGACGGCAGGCTCGTAGAACTTTCAAATATTGTAAGAATTCAGGAGGGAGGAGGGCCAAGCGTTATTAACAGGGTTGACAGGCAGAGGGCTGTAACAGTTTTTGCGAATCTTGAAAAAAAGCCCCTCGGACAGGCAAAAGGAGAACTCGATTCAATAGCAGGGAGGATACTGCCACCAGATTACACAGGCATTCACAAAGGAATGGCTGATGTCATGGGTGAGTCTTTCTATTACCTGCTCTTTGCCGTTGTTCTTGGTGCCATTTTAGCTTACATGGTCCTTGCTTCCCAGTTTGAAAGCTTTATCCACCCGGTGACTGTGCTTCTGTCAATGCCGTTATCATTTATCGGGGCCTTTGGCGCTCTTTTATTAACAGGAAAGACCCTGAATCTCTTCAGCTTCATAGGCCTTATCCTCCTCATGGGTCTCGTTAAAAAAAATGCGATACTGCTTGTGGACTACACAAATACTTTACGCTCGAGAGGCATGGAGAGAAAGGAAGCGATCCTGACAGCAGGCCCGATACGGTTAAGACCGATACTCATGACTACCTTTGCCATTGTTTTTGGTATGATGCCTATTGCCATAGGCATAGGTGAAGGCGCAGAGACGAGGTCTCCTATGGCTATATCCACAATAGGCGGACTTCTCACATCACTTTTTTTAACTCTAATTGTTGTTCCTGTAGTTTATGACCTATTTGATGAGTTACAGGAAAAAATGAGAAAACGTTCAAGAGCTTTCGGCTCATAAAGAGGAGGTAATAGTTCACCCCCACCCTAACCCTCCCCCCTCAAGGGGGAGGGAACTTATTAGATCTGCTGATAAATATTCCCCCTCCACTGGTGGGAGTGGGTTAGGGGGAGGGGGTGCTGAACTATTACAAGAGGAGATTATGGTGATTAAGGCAGACTCAGGCTTCACAAAAAAAGTACAGGCAATTGCTTATTTCATTTTATCTATTTTATCGATAATCCTTCTCCCTGCCTGCTACGGAGGAAAATCACAACCTCCCC
>JBGOWS010000008.1:0-20210 GCA_041478735.1 Thermodesulfovibrionia bacterium
CAGGGGAATGTTCAGCAGGCGATCTCTAATCCCGGCCAGATGATGACCGATGCAAGGCTTAGACCCAATGTTATGGATGGCAAACAGGAAGGCTTTATTCTGAGTGAGGTTAAGCCAGGCGGTATTTACCACAGTCTCGGGCTCCAGGACGGCGATGTGCTTCTGAGGATTAATGAGTATGATATATCTAACCCTGAAAGGGCCCTCCAGGCATTTACAGCCCTTAAGGGTTTGGAAAGGGTACAGATTGATTTAATAAGGGCTGGATCAAAGATGACAATGACTTACCAGATAAAGTAATATGAATTATGTCGGAGACAGACGAACTTATAGCGATTTTTACATCTATAAGTAGAAAGGTAAAGAATAAATAAGATGATAAATAAGCCTTCAGCCTTCATCCTTCATCCTTTATCCTTCATCCTTTTTTTTGTATTCCTTTCATCCTTTATCCTTCAGCCTTCATCCTTTTTAGTCAATGCTTCTTTTGCCGAAATAAAGAAGGATAAGAAGGTTACATTTAATTTTATAGATGTTGACCTCTCAACTGTAACAAAATTCATAAGCGAGATCACGGGGAAAAATTTTATCTTTGATGAGAGGGTGAAAGGCAAGATAACAATAATAGCGCCTTCAAAATTATCTGTTGAGGATGCCTTTGATCTCTTCACCGCAGTGCTTGAGCTTAAGGGCTTCACAGTTATTCTTTCAGGTGTTGATGCGTACAAGATTATTCCTGCCGCTGAGGCAAAGCAGAGGGGGATGCGGATTGCTACAGAAAGATTGCCTGTTAATGAGGGTTATATAGCAAGGTTGATTTCCTTAAGATATATATCTTCAGATGATGCACTTAAATTTTTCCAACCTGTCGTGTCAAAAGATGGACATATATCAGCCTTTGGCCCTGGCAACTTACTTTTAGTAATCGATTCAGGCTTGAATATAGAGAAGATCCTCTCCATCGTTGAGGCTATTGACCAGCCATCGGTAAGGGAAGAACCTGAAATTGTTCTTCTCAAATATTCGAGCGCTGATGCTATTACAAGAATACTCAATGAGGGCATAAGTCGAAAGACAAGGGCTATGCCAGGACAGCCGGCTGTGGAGGAGGCAAAGGCAGTAGCTGACCCAAGACTGAATGCCGTTGTCCTCTTTGGAGATAGAGGCATGAGGGAATCGGTTAAGGGACTCATTACCCTCCTTGACATACCATCACCTGAGGCACAGGGAAGGATAAATGTCTATTTCCTTGAGAATGCAGATGCAACCGAGTTATCAAAGGTCTTGGAAGGAATACTAAAAGGTGTACAACCTGTTAGACAGGGCGCCGCTGGTGCAACGGGGGCTCCGGTTACACCATTTGAGGCAGTCGGGGGTATAACTATAACACCTGATAAGGCAACTAATTCACTTGTAATAGTTGCGTCACCAGCTGATTATCAAAATCTCCTCCAAGTTATTAAACAACTCGATAAAAGAAGAAAGCAGGTTTATGTGGAGGCGATGATTGTTGAGGCATCAATTGATAAGTTAAGAGAGCTTGGTACAAAGTGGAGAGTCATAGCTGAGAAGGAAGGAGAACCTGTAGTAATTGGTGGTTTTGGAACTATGGATGCTTCGGCGCTACAGAATGTTATTTATGGACTCACAGGGCTAACAGGCGGAGGCATGGGAAACTTTCTTAATGTGCCTTTGACAACGATTGGTTCAGATGGAAAAGTTATCGAACAACCTCTTTCAGTTCCTGGATTTGCAGCCCTTTTCAGCCTTAATGAGTTTAAGGGTGCAATAAATGTTCTTTCAACACCACAGATTCTGACATCTGACAATAAAGAGGCTGAGATTGTTGTGGGTGAGAATGTGCCTTTCATATCTAAAAAAGAATCAGATCCAACAAGGACACTATCTGTTTTCAGCACAATAGAGAGAAAGGATGTTGGAATTACCTTAAGGCTGACTCCCCAGATTACTGAAGGTGATTATGTAAAACTTGACATTTATCAGGAGATATCAGCCTTAAAGCAGGAATCAACAGAGGTTATACTAACAGTAGGCCCAACAACAACAAAACGCTCAACAAAGACATCTGTCGTTGTGAAGGATAACCAGACAGTTGTGATCGGTGGCCTTATGGAGGAAAGGGAAGAAGAGAACCTGACCAAAGTGCCATTGTTAGGAGATATCCCCATCCTCGGATGGCTGTTCAAAAACAAGACATCGGAAAAGAAGAAGACCAACCTGCTTGTATTTTTGACCCCACATATTGTTAAAGAGTCAGAACAACTTATGCGGTTGACAGATGACAAAAAAGTAGAATTTGCAAAATCCGAAGATCGCTATGTACAGGAAGAGTTGCTTGTAAAATTCAGAGATGGTACAAATGAGGAGAAGATAACCGAGATACTCTCTGCCGAAGGTGCTTCAATTATATCTGTATTAAAACCGAAAGGACCTCAGCACCTAAAACTGAAAAAAGGGCAGGATGTCAGAGAGGCAATCAAGATATTTAATAACTATAAGGAAGTTGAATACGCAGAGCCGAATTATATAATGAAGATACAAAGTGAAAAATAAAAAGAACTTTTCCACTTTTGTCATTCCTGCTTGTCAGGAATCCTGCTTAAGTCCCCACTTAGCAAAAGGGGGATTACGGGGGTTTGTTTCAAAAGGATTCTGGACAAGCCAGAATGACAGAAAAGGTATCTGATTGTAAGACATGGAAACTATTGAAGTAATAAAAGATGAAGATGTCGAGGTTTCCCTTTTAAAGAGTATCCCTGTCAGCTTTGTAAAAAACAACCAGATATTTTTAATGAGGAAAAACGATTCTGAATTAATCGGGGCTGTTGCGGATGATAAAGGGATGCTGGCACTCTCTGAAGCCTCGAAAGCTCTTGGTTTAAAGCCGAGGGCATTAATGGCAACCGCAGGAGTAATCCTGGACGCAATTAACAGGTTCTACGGTCAGTTGGGTTCCGCAGAAGAAGTAATGGATACAATAACAGGAGAGGACCTTTCATCTGTTGCAACAGAGTTTGAGGCGCCAAAGGACTTACTTGAGTTAACAGAAGAGGCTCCTATCATAAGGCTTATAAATGCACTTCTTCTGCAGGCGGTAAAAGAAAGGGCGAGTGACATCCATATCGAACCGTACGAGAAAGAACTCGATGTCAGGTTGAGGGTAGATGGTGTGCTACACAAGGTATTGACGCCCCCGAAGATAATCCAGGAAGCCCTGATAAGCAGGATCAAGATTATGTCCAATCTTGACATTGCTGAAAAAAGACTGCCACAGGATGGAAGGATAAGACTCCTGCTTGGAGGAAGAGATATAGATATCAGGGTCTCTGTAATCCCTACATCTCATGGTGAGCGGGCTGTACTTAGACTTCTTGATAGAAAACAGGGACTCCTTGGACTATGGGAAGTCGGCTTTAGCAAGGACGATGGGAAAAAACTGGAAGAACATCTTCAAAGGCCTGACGGTATAATACTTGTTACAGGCCCTACTGGAAGTGGCAAGACTACAACCCTGTATGCCGCCCTGAACAGGATTTACTCAGAGGAGAAAAACATAATAACAATCGAGGACCCTATTGAATACCAGTTAAAGGGCATTGGTCAGATCCACGTTAACCCTAAAATAGGACTGACATTTGCTTCCGGTCTGAGGTCAATACTGAGGCAGGACCCGGATGTTATAATGGTCGGTGAGATAAGGGATATTGAGACTGCCGAGATAGCAATGCAGGCATCCCTCACAGGCCATCTTGTTTTAAGCACTCTTCATACAAATGATGCTCCGAGTGCTCTTATAAGACTGATAGATATGGGTATTGAGCCATTTCTTGTTGCATCATCATTAACAACTGTCCTTGCACAGAGACTTGTGAGGATGGTATGTCCTCACTGCAAAGATTCATATGAACCTTCAGATGTTGAGAGATCATATTTTCTCCCCCCCACCCATCCCTCCCCCGCAAGGGGGGAGGGTGTGAGAGGGAATGCATCCCCCGCAAGGGGGGAGGATAAGGGAGTAGCGGACGCTCCCGTTGGCGGAACTAATTATCCTACCAATCCCTCCTCCTCGAGGGGGGAGGATAAGGGAGTAGCGGACGCTCCTGTTGGCGGAACTAATTATCCTACCAATCCCTCCCCCTCGAGGGGGGAGGGTAAGGGTGGGGGTGAATCATTACTCTTATACAGGGGCAAGGGCTGTGATAAGTGTAAGGGCAGGGGCTATTGGGGAAGAACAGGAATCTTTGAACTCCTTGTGATAGATAACGAAATACGGCCGATGATTACAAATAGGATTGATTCTCAGAGCATAAAGAACCATGCAGTCTCAAGAGGGATGAAGACCCTGCGGCAGGACGGTCTCGAGAAGGTTGCCGCTGGTATTACAACCCTTGAAGAGGTTCTGAGAGTAACCCAGAAAGATTATGCCGATATTTCAGTATAGAGGATACAGACCAGACGGGTCTGAGGTAGCGGGTACACTCGAAGCAACCAGTCTGAAGGAAGCGGTTTTAAGGCTTAAGGACGGCGGACTTTACCCAAAGGATGTACAAGAAGCTATCTACAGAAAAAGGTTTGGTTTATTCCAGAGACCTGATGCAGCTCTTCTTCCATCAACAACAAGACAGTTATCCACACTTCTTACCTCCGGAGTGACCCTTATGGAGGCTCTAACTTCAATCTCTGAAGAAAATAAGGGTTTCTGGAAGAATATGTTAGTGCACATAAAGGAACGGATTGCGTCAGGGTCGAGTTTTTCAAAGGCGCTTGAGGATTACAAAGAGATCTTTCCTGAATTTTATGTGAGTATGGTTGCCTCAGGAGAAGCAGGTGGTAATCTGGACAGGGTTCTCAGCCGCCTGGCTGATTTTTTAGAGGCCCAGCACAGTCTCAAATCAAAAGTAAAAGCATCAATGATTTATCCTGTTATTATGATATGTATTGGATTCATTGTTCTCTCCTTTTTGTTTACCTTTGTTATACCGAAGATAACAAGGATATTTAAGGATACAGAGAGCGCACTTCCTTTTATCACAGTTGTTCTTATAAATATCAGCGATATTTTTCAGAACTACTGGTGGCTTTTAATAGGAATACTTTTAGGAAGTATATTCAGTTTTAGAAGACTGAAGGAAAAGAACAGACTATTTATTGACAGGCTCATTTTGCATTTACCAGGAAATGTACTCCAGAGTCTTTATTTTGGACGATTCGCAAGGACCCTCGGCTCTTTGCTTGAAGGAGGTCTCCCTGTTCTTAAGGCACTTGAGCTTGCTGCAAAATCTATCGGAAATAAGATGCTTGAGATAAAGGTAATAGATGCCGGCAAAAGGGTTGCAGAAGGAGTAAGGCTTTCAGCATCCCTTGAAGGATTTCCACCTGTACTCCTTCAACTAATTACAACAGGAGAGAGGAGCGGAAAACTGGTTGAGATACTGAAAAATGCAGCAGATTCGTATGAAGAAGAATTTTCAAGAAGGGTTCAGAAGGTTCTTTCACTTCTTGAACCTGCAATGATTCTGTTTATGGGGCTTATTGTCGGACTTATAGTTTTCGCAGTTCTTCTGCCGATATTTCAGTTGAACCAGTTGATAAAATAGGAGTATAACGCCAAATGCTTTACATTTGTCACTTATCAGGAGGAATATAAAAATGAAACACACATATCGCATAGCGACACAAAAGATAATAGAAGCAACCCCCCCTCACACCCATTTAGCAAAGGGGGGATGGGGGGATTTTCGGGTGAATAATAAGGGATTTACTCTTCTTGAGATAATAGTGGTTGTGTTTATACTTAGCCTTCTGGCAGCTATTGTAGCTCCAAGGATAATAGGCAGGACGGATGATGCGCGTATTGCCGAGGCAAAGATTCAGATAAAAAATTTTGAGACGGCACTCAAACTTTTCAAGCTCGACAACGGCTTTTATCCAGGCACAGAACAAGGACTCATGTCACTTGTAGAGAAACCAACGGTGGGTCAGATCCCGCAAAAATACAGGGAAGGCGGGTACCTCGAGCAAAAGAGAATCCCTCTTGATCCCTGGGGTAATCCTTATATATACATATCGCCCGGGATTTACGGTGATTTCGATATAATAAGTTATGGTGCTGACGGGAAAGAAGGTGGAGATGGAAAAAATACAGATATCGAGAGCTGGAATATTCAGTAATAATGCAGAATGCAAATTGCAAAATGCAAAATAAAAAATTCTGAAATCTGCTGTCTTCGACCTGCGATCTTCAATCCCCGAAGGGCAGGTTTTACTCTCCTTGAGCTTATTGTAGTGCTATTCGTCATTTCCCTTGTTATGGCCCTTGTCCTGCCATCTTTTGGCAGGCTCGGAGAGAGAAGGCTCAAGTCTGAGGCGAGGGAGATGGTTTCAATACTAAGGTACATGAATGACAGCGCGGTATCAAGGAAGGAGACTTTTTTGATGAGGTTTGACCTTGATGCTGGGATGCTCTATTGGAAGGGACCTGATGGGGAGAAGAGAAGAAAATTCGACGATATAACCGGTGTAACTACACAATCAAGAGGGAAGGTTTCAAAAGGAGAGATAACTCTTTTCTTTGAACCCCTCGGCATTCAGGAAAATCTCAGCGTTTACATGGGTAGTGGAGATAAGAATATGGTGATCACCCTGAATCATCTGAGTGGAAAGGTAAAGATAATGCAAAGTGAAAAAATAAAAAATGCAAAATAAAGGAGCTAATTGCAAAAGTCTCAAATGGGCACCCTCCCCAACCCCTCCTCTACGAGTCGTAAACCATCAAGGGAGGGGAACACACCCTTACACCCCTCTCAAGAGGGGATTTACCCTCTCCCCTGGTGGCCTATGGCTCGTTGAGCACGGCTCATAGAGGAGAGGGCAAGGGTGAGGGGGTAATGGACTTTTGCAAGAGCCTCAAAGAATTGGAGAATTTTGCAATTTGAAATTTGCAATTTGCAATTCCCAAAGGGATGGTTTTACCCTTCTCGAGGTTCTGATTGCCCTTGCTATTGTTGGAGGTCTCCTTGTAACCCTTATATATACCCTGAACTATCATTTAGGCATCGTCGAAAAACATGAGACTATCACAGTTGTAACCTTTCTCGCAAAGAATAAGATGGCTGATTTAGAAAAAGAACCTGAAAATAAAAAAGGGGTTTTTGATGCTCCTTATGAAGGGTACACTTATGAGACATTTGTTAAGGAATCACCGTACGAAGGCATATCAGAGATTATCGTTGTTGTCAGGGGAGGGAAAGAAGAGGTAAAACTAAATGAGTTTGTTTTTAAATAAAAGTAATCCCGCCACACCCTCCCATTCCCCCCTTACCAAGGGGGGGCAAAGGGGGGGTGCCGGCTTTACCCTTATAGAGGTTCTCATTGCAGTTGCAATATTGTCCATAATCCTTACCGCAGTTTACAGCACCTTTTTCTTAAGCTATAGGGCGATTGAGGGCATGGACGAATCTCTGTTGAAACTTCAGGAATCAAGAAAGGCGATCGACATCTTAAGGCGTGAACTGGATTCTGCTTTTTACAGGGGGAGTGAGGAATATTCATTTTTTAAGATACAGGACAGGGATATTTATGGCAAGCAGGCAACTCAGCTTGCATTTACGAGTTTTTCACCATTAAGACCCGGCCTTTCCAAGATTTCGTATTATATTGAAGATAAGGACGGGAAATTAAATCTCTTTAAAAAAGTAGAGTCTCCTTATGGTAAGGAGGAAACTGAGGGGGTTGATATAATTGAAGATCTGGAAGCATTTACTGTTGAAACTATCTACAATGGCAGATGGGTGAAGACATGGGATACCGACATAGCTAAAGGTATGCCCAGTGAAATCAGAATCAGTCTATCTATAATGATAAAAGGAAGGAAAATTGACCTTTTTGATATATCAAGACCAAGGATAGAGAAGACGATTTAATGTAGTAAAATTCAAATATAACGGTTTTAATTCGCAGTGGTTCGCCAAAAATGTAAATGCGGGAATTCCCCTCCTTGGAGGGGATCAAGGGGTGGGTTGTACGATGAACTGGATAAGAGAACACACCCCTAACCCCTCTCAAGAGGGGATTAATAAACCCACTCTAAACGAATTACATGAATTCGATAAGTTAAAAAGGAATTTCGGATGAGCTGTTCAAGTAATCAAAAAGGGATAGCATTAGTTGTAACCCTGCTGGCTCTTGTTATAATTACTGCCCTTGTGGTTGAGTTTTCGTATGGTGTCTATACGGGTACAAGCAATCTATATAATTGGAGAGATTCCCAGCGCCTTTCTATAATGGCGAGGTCAGGCGTAAATGTATCGGGAAGGTTTTTATCGGACTTGCTCAACAGGTATTCTTATTCATATCCGGGTTCTATAGATCTGCCTGTAGAAAACCCGTTTGAAGATTTTGACGGAGTTATATCAGTAAGGTTAGAAGATGAAAATTCCAAGTTTAATGTTAATTCTTTAGTTTCCACAAACGGAATTTTTAACGAGATATCGTATAATTCATTTAAGAGGCTCCTTAAAGCCCTTTCTTTAGATGAGAAGATTGCGGATAAGGTAGCAGACTGGATAGATCAGGACAGCGAGGCCAGACTCTCTGATTCCGAGGCTGGCGCAAGAAACTCTGCCCTCCTCAATATCGATGAGCTTTTGTTGATAAATGGAATAAGCAAGAAGGATTATGATAAATTATTGCCTTACATAACTATCTATGGAGATAGAAACGCTCCCCTGATCAACATTAATAGCGCTGAAGTCCCTGTTCTGATTAGCTTGTCAGACTCAATGACAGAGGAGCTTGCAAACAGAATAATTCAATACAGAGAGAATACACCGTTCATAGAGAGTAGCAAAATAGTTAATGTTTCAGGTCTTGAGAATATAGGGATATCACTCACGAATAAGATAACAGTTAAGGGGGAGAATTTTTACATAAAGGCTGTGGCTACATCCGGCGGCGTTAAAAGGATAATTGAGACTGCGCTTGATACATCATCATCGCCTGCAGTGGTAAAATACTGGAAGGAATATTGATGAGAAAATCTATTTTTATTGATATAAAAGATGGGGAATTAGACACTTACATATTCGAGGTCAAACAGGGGGGGTATGAAATAAAGGATAGTAAAAAGTACCCTATGACCGAGAAGCATGATTTCTCTATTGATAGGGCAACTGAGGATATAGAAAACGCCTATTTGAGTTTGCCCCTCAGCAGTCTTAACTTCAGGGTCATTGATCTGCCGTTTTCTGATAAAGATAAGGTACGGGAGGTGCTTCCATTTGAACTCGAAGGAATGATATTAGGAGGATCAGACAAAGTAATATTCGATAATATAATCTTAGGTGCATCTGACAATAAGTATCATGTCCTTGCAGTATATATTGATAAGACTGTTATTAAAGATATCCTGGAAAAATTGAAGTCGTACAATTTAGACCCTGAATTTATAACGTCAATAGAACTCAAGAACATGCTTAAAGATTTTTCTTTAGCGAAACTTTTAACACCCCCTGTGGAGTTGGAGGATAAGTACAGGTTGGCACTGGCTATTGAAGAAATAAAAACACCCACAATAAATTTGAGAAGGGATGAGTTTTCGTATACCCGGGATATTGAAAAGATGAAAAAATCCCTTAGAGTGACCGCAGTACTTGTGATATTACTTATACTTGCTCTGACATCTGACTTATTGTTAAAAATTGTATCTACAAGGCATGAGATAGCCTCTTTGAAGAACGAGATGCGAAAAAATTACCGGAAAATCTTTCCTGAAGAAAAAAATATAATGAATGAACTTTACCAGCTTAAAGCCCATATGAAGGAATTAAAGAATAAGGAAGAGTTTTTTATCGGTGTTAACCCCCTCAACCTGCTTCTTAATATTTCCCAGATTGATAAACAGGGTATAGTGTTTAATGAAGTTATAGCGGATAGAGGGAAACTTACTCTGAAAGGCGAGGCGCCATCTTTGAGTGATATCCAGAAAATAAAGGTTAAGCTCGAGCGTCTCTTTGATGATGTAAATATATCTGATTCAAGGGCATCTACACAGGGATATATGTTGTTTACAATAACAGCAAAAGAGAGGACCTGAGAGAATTGTTGAAAGATAAAAGATTTATCTATATTTCATCAGGGCTGTTAGGGTTCATTATTATTATAGCCATTGCAATAAATCTGCTTTCAGCAGAAAGCAGAGAACTACGGCTGCTTAAGGAACAGCGAAAAGAGATGCTGATTATTGAGAATGAATTTTTATCTCTCAAGCAAAAGATCGATGCAGTAGAAGGCAAAAAGAATCTGTCCAGTGTACAGGGTATTGTTCAAGCTGTAGATGAGATTTTTTTGTCAATTGGTTTAAAGGATAAAATAAAGACGGTCAAGCCTACAGTAAGCAGGGATGTTAAGGATGGATTTGAAGAGGAGGCCGATCTTTATATAGAAAAAGTCAGTATGAATGAATTGGTAAATATTTTTTACAGAACAGGGAATGCACCGATGGTCCTTACCATTAAAAAGGCAGCAATAAAAAAATCTTTTGAAAACCCCGAACTCTTGAATATTACATTAACCCTTTCTTTTTTGAAGGCTAAGTAAACATTTATGCCGACAAGTCGATGCAAGGGAGAATGAAAATTACCCCTCCCCTTAATCCCCTCCCGCAAGGGGAGGGGATAGTATGAGGAAGGCTACATTAATATACCCCCTCCCTTGACGGGAGGGGATGGTATGAAGGTTGACTACTACCCCCCCTCCCTTGACGGGAGGGGGTGAGGGGGAGGGTGAGATATGTATTTTCGGATGAAAAAGGTTCTTATAGTCCTTATTGCTATTCCAGCTATTTTCTGGGGAATATGGATAGCATTTCCTGAAACCTCAATACAATCTATCATAGAGAATTCTATTAGTAATAATAAGCTCAGGTTAGAAGTTGAAGGGCTTGAAAAGGGCTTATTTTATAATATGAGTGTTGAAAGGTTAGTGTTGAAAAGTTCCGGCGAAGAACAGGTCTCTTTAGATAATATCCATGCCCGTATAAACCCGCTGCCACTAATACTTTTACGGCTGAATTTATACTTTGATGGAGGTATAGAGGGAGGGATCATCTCGGGACATATGAACCTTGCCAGGAATAAAATGCGAATGGATGTTAATGTCAAAGAAGCCGATATAAGTGAAATACCCTTATTTAAAATTGCCGGCTTGCAGGGAACAGGAACTATTTCAGGAAGATTTACCACGATAAACGGTAAGGGGCATGTTGAGTTTTTTACTGAAGATGCGAGCTTTGAGCCAGCGATTTTTTCGGGGATTACAGTGCCTTTAAATTTTTTCCATAGTGTCAGAGGTTCTTTTGACATAAAGGGAAACATAATAAATGTTGTATCTGTTGCCCTTGATGGAAAGAATATCTATGCAAGGCTTAAGGGCATTATAAAAGATGGTGTTATGGACCTCAATATGGAATTAATGCCGGGGATATCTTTTATTGAAAACCCGTTATTTGTTTATGGGCTTGAAAAGTATAAAGTTTCCCCGGGATATTATTTAATTCCTGTAAAGGGCAAAATATTGTAGTGTTTCACTATTGACTTTACAATTTTTGTCATTCCGGACTTGATCCGGTCTACGACTCATAGAGAATCCAGTGTTATTTTCTGTCATGCCCGAAGTTTTTAATCGGGCATCCAGTTCCTTTGTATTTTGGTTCCCCGTTTTCACGGGGACGGCGTCTGGATTTCCGTTTACACGGGAATGACGAAAGTAAATAACTGTAAAGATTTTTAAGAAACACTACACTATGATTCTAAATTCAGATATTTGTAGGGAGTTGATATGTCAAGGTATATATTTCTTGCATTTATCATCTTGAGTCTTGTTTCGTGCGGAGGAGATGGTCAGCAGTATATTACTGATAATCCGAGCAGTGTTTCTTCTCCTGAATCAAGTTCAGGATCAAGTATCCAGAAAGATAGTTCTCCTGAAACAAGTTCAGGATCAAAGAGAGGCATAACGGCAAAATATGTCCCAGGTGAGGTTCTGGTGAAATTCAAGACAGGGACTGCTGCGATTAAAATTCACGGGATACACAACGCCTTAAGAGCAACTAAGATAAAAGAGGTTAAGCACATCAGGGTTCAACACGTAAAGATCCCGGCTGATATGAACGTTTCAGAAGCTGTTAAATATTACAGGTCAAACCCAAGTGTTGAATATGCGGAGCCGAACTATATTGTAGAAAAGGCTGCTACTGTGCCGGATGACATATATTTCAATAATCTCTGGGGGCTTAATAACATCGGGCAGACAGGGGGAACGACTGATGCTGATATAGATGCACCGGAGGCATGGGATATAACAAAGGGGTCAAGTAACATTATTATTGCTGTTGTTGATTCGGGCGTTGCTTATAACCATCCTGACTTCACCGGAAATAAATGGATCAATGCCTTAGAGCAGAGTGGTTCCCCGGGCATTGATGATGATGGGAATGGCTATGTGGATGATATTTATGGGTGGGACTTTATAGACAATGATGGCTATCCTGAGGATTATGACTCACATGGAACCTATGTTGCAGGGACGATTGCTGCAAAGGGAAATAATGGAGCTGGTATTACCGGCGTTATGTGGTCAGCGAAGATAATGCCCATACGGTTTTTAGGGGTGAGCGGCGTCGGTAGCATAGCTAATGCAGCTGAGGCAATTATATATGCTTCTGATAATGGTGCGCGCATCATAAATGCGAGTTGGGGAGGCTACAGTTATTCGCAAACTCTTTATAATGCCATTGAATATGCCAGAGCAAAGGATGTCCTTTTTATAGGGGCAGCGGGAAATGAATCAAATAATAATGATAATAATCCTTTCTATCCTGCCAGTTTTAACCTCGCAAATATTATTTCAGTTGCTGCTAGTGACCAAAATGATCAACTTGCCTCTTTTTCTAATTACGGTGTTAACAGTGTGGATTTAGTAGCTCCCGGAGTTAATATTTATAGCTCAATCCCTGTATTTACATATGGTTCTCCCGTTACCATTTATAGTGAGAACTTTAATAGCTGGTCAGGGGATTTACCGCTCTTAGGATGGTCTCGGGGAGGTACAAATTCCACATGGGCTGTAACCGCTACTACTGGGGTAGGTGGAACGAACAGCCTTGAGGACAGCCCTGGAGGAAATTATCTTCCTGATACAAACTCATGGGCTTGGTATATGGCTCCATTCAACTCTGTTAAGAATAACCTATATACACTTTCGTTTAAATGGAAAGGATATATTGACCCCGGAACTAATGACTATTTGAATATTAATTACTCTTCTGATGGAGTAGAATGGGATTGGGTAGACCGGAGAGATGGGAATACAGGCGGTAGTTTTATTGCATACTCTACAGATGCGATTACCACAGCAGCAGACCTTCTTGACAGTTTTTATTTTGGCTTTGGTTTGGAATCCGATTCTGCGGGTAATTACGATGGTGTTTATATTGACGATGTTGTCCTTAAGAGAAAGACTGTCAATATAAGCGATTATACATACGGGTCTTATGGATGGAGCGGCACATCTATGGCAGCAGCCCATGTTTCAGGGGTTGCAGGATTAATCCTATCAGTTAATCCATCGCTTACATATTCCCATGTGAAAGATATTATTTTAAATAATGTAGATGTTAATGCCTCACTTTCAGGAAAGACCTTAACAAGGGGAAGACTGAATGCATTTACATCAGTAATTAGCGCTGTTGTCCCTGCTGCTCCATCGAATCTTACTGCGGCAGCAGTATCAAGCAGTCAGATAAATCTTGCCTGGATAGACACAAGTAATGAAACAGGATTCAAGATAGAAAGAAAAACAGATGCAGGAGGGGCATACATCGAAATTGCAACAATAGGAGCAAATGTTACCAACTATTCTGACACAGGTCTTTCAGCAAGCACAACATATTACTATCGTGTGAGGGCATACAATATTGCTGGCGATTCTCCTTATTCCAATGAAGCAAGTGCAACTACACACGTTGCACCATCAGGTGGCGGAGGTTGTTCTATCGGAGGGGTGCATAATTATCAAACAGCAGTTGTGGATACCTTAGTTCTAATCATGCCTTTAATAGTTATTCTAATACTCAGAAGGTTTAGGAAGACAACATGACTGTCATTCCTGTGAAAGCGGGAATCCAGACGCCGTCCCCGTGAAAACGGGGAACTATATAAAGGAAGTAGATTCCTGTTTTTCACAGGAAACCCTGGATGCCCGATTAAAAACTTCGGGCATGACAGAAAATAACACTGGATTCTCTATGAGTCGTAGACCGTGTCAAGCACGGAATGACAAAAGTTGGATGATATGTATTCTTACTTATGAACTTATTAGTAAGAAACCTGCATCTTGACCTGAATAATAGGATTTGAGGAAATTTTAACTTCGAAATTATGAGAATGGATTGTAGACCAGGTTTGCCAGAAGATGAAATACAGTTCCTGGAAGTATGTTTTTTGTCTTCATATAAAGCCATCCCATCACAATAGATGGAAAAAAACTGAGGAGTGATATCCATTCGCCAAGGAAGACAGCCTTTGGCAGATGGGCGATAGAAAACAACAGACTTACCAGTAAAATAGCCCTAAAGCCTTTGCCCATTGAATCCTGAAGAAACCCCCTGAAAAAGAACTCCTCTGGCAAAGAGACACTTAAAAGCTGAAAGATCACGTAGTAAGCAGAGATTGTCTTTATATTACCTCTAAAAACGATATAGTAAGGTAGAAGGATAACAACAGACATAATGATTCCTAAAAGGAGGTCTTTTATCGAGAACTTTAGTTTTACCTTATAGCCTACAATCATAGGGAATATCAACATCAGAATGGGTAACGAGCTATAAAAAATGTTGGTTGCTGGCTTCATTAAATAAAGGAAAAAAGATAAGATGAGAACTGAGAAGTAACCGGATATAGTCTTTATGTTCATTGATTATAATACACAGAATTTTTACACTAACACAAAATTTTCTTATACCTATGAGGCTCTTGCAAAAGTATCAAATGTTCACCCTCCCCAACCCCTCCCATCAAGGGAGGGGCTTGATAATAAACCCTCTCCCCTTGTGGGAGAGGGTAAGGGTGAGGGGTAAAATAGACTTTTGCAATTGCCTCCTATGTTATACTGTAAAATCTCTACCCCTCTTTTTTAAAGAGGGGTTAGGGGAGATTACTAAAAGTATTTTGGGGACCGTGAGGAAAAAAGCAAAATGTCAACTCTTAGATACATAACAGCAGGTGAATCGCATGGAAGGGCACTGATCGGAATAATTGAGGGGATTCCCTCAGGGATTTCTCTCTCAAAAAAAGATATCGACAGAGACCTTAAAAGAAGGCAGGGAGGTTATGGCCGCGGTGGCCGGATGAAGATAGAGTCTGACCATGCT
Source organism: Thermodesulfovibrionia bacterium (assembly GCA_041478735.1). Lineage (GTDB taxonomy): Bacteria > Nitrospirota > Thermodesulfovibrionia > Thermodesulfovibrionales > SM23-35 > JBGOWS01. The sequence continues at coordinate 15,449 of JBGOWS010000008.1, forward strand.
GAAATCATGTCAGGAGTAAGATGGGGAAAGACCATCGGATCTCCTATTTCCATAGTGATTGAAAATAAAGACTGGTCCAATTGGGTTAGTGGCATGTCACCTCTTAGCGAACATGAAAACTCAATCGAGCCTGTAACCAGGCCGAGACCTGGGCATGCAGACCTGTCAGGTGCTGTTAAATACGGCCACCATGACATAAGAAATATTCTCGAACGCTCAAGTGCGAGAGAGACAGCCATGCGGGTTGCATTGGGTGCAATAGCTAAAAAGTTTTTATCTGAGTTTGATATTAAGATCGGAAGCTATGTTATTCAGGTAGGCAAGATACAAGATGCAAGATACAAGATGCAAGATACAAGATCAGAAAAAGAACTTTTAAAAACCTGTGAAAAGGCTGAGAAATCACCTGTAAGGTGTCCGGATGAAGAGACATCGAAAAAGATGATTGTCCTGATAGAAAAGGCTATCAAAGAGGGTAATTCACTCGGAGGCATATTCGAGGTTTTTGTAACAGGTGCCCCTGTAGGTCTCGGTAGCCATGTTCAATGGGACAGACGACTTGAGGGACGGCTTGCCCAAGCATTAATGAGCATTCAGGCGATAAAAGGGGTTGAAGTGGGTCTCGGCTTTGAGATGGGCAGGAAATTTGGTTCAGAGGTAATGGATGAGATATTTTACACCCCCCCCCATCCCCCCCTTGCCAAGGGGGAGAATAGGGGGAGTAATATCTCCGAACTTGGTATAACAGGTTTCTACAGAAAAACAAACTATGCTGGCGGGATAGAGGGCGGAATAACAAACGGAATGCCGATAATCCTGAGGGCTGCAATGAAACCGATACCGACTTTAAGAAAACCGCTTCGTTCAATCGATATCATTACAAAAGAGCCTGTAGAGGCAGCGTATGAGCGCTCCGATGTATGTGCAGTGCCTGCCGCAGGCGTGATAGGAGAGGCAATGGTTGCCCTGACTGTCGCAGACGCCTTTCTCGAAAAATTTGGCGGGGATAGTATAGCTGAAACGAGACGCAATTACGATTCATATGTAAATTACATAAAGAATTTTTAATCTCTCTGACATTGTCAAATTACCCTCTTCAACGCACCTTGCCTCTTAACAGCGATGCAAATGTGCCAAAGAAACAAAGTACGGAAAAAATGATAAATGCTACTTTAGCGCTTTTCAAAAAAAGCGGATAATATTCGGGTGTAATTTGAACTCTCCCGATATATGTTGCAAATATCAGCACTGCAATTCCCATGCTCAGCACCTGTCCGGTCAGCCTCATTGTTCCAAGCGTTCCCGAGGCTATTCCGTAAAACCTCTTTTCAACAGAACTCATGATAGCGTTCGTATTGGGAGATGAAAAAAGGGCAAAGCCAAAACCGAGCAGAATCAAAGTGGTAATAATGAACTCCAAACTTGTTTTTTCACTTAAAAAAGCAAGGAATAAAAGCCCTATGACTGTCAATGCCATACCTATCGAGGCGACTATTCGTGGTTCAAATCTGTCCGAAAGTCTTCCGGCAAACGGAGAAAAAATAGCCATTACAATTGGTTGGGATACCAGAATCAAGCCTGTATTTTGAGGACTAATCCCTTTTATATACTGCAGATAAAGGCTTAAGAGAAAATTGACTGCAAATGTTGCACAATAGTTAATCAAAGCTGCCAGGTTAGAGAAGGCAAAGGTTCTGTTATTTCTGAAGAGATTTATATCTAAAACAGGACTTTCTGTTTTCATTTCCCATTTAATAAATGCCAGAACCCCTAAGGCACCCATTGCAATGAGCCATGCACCTGACATTCCCGGAAGCAAAGAAAAGCCATACATTATAGCTATCAGTGTTAGGCTGTAGATCAGGGAGCCGACAAAATCGAACTTCTCACCCCTTGCCTCAGCCCACTCTCCCTTTAATTTCCAGAAGATAAGAGCAATCATTATTAAGCCGAGAGGTACATTCGCAAGGAAGATGCTTCTCCAGCCAAAATGCTGCGTCAGGAATCCACCTAAAAAGGGCCCGAGGGAAAGTCCAAGGTAGACTGCGGCAACATTTATTCCCAGGGCTTTTCCCCTCTCTCCAGCAGGAAATACTGAAATTAGAATTGCTATTCCGGTACCGAAGATCATTGCACCTCCGATTCCCTGCAGGATTCTGAAGAAAATAAGCATACTTGCAGAAGTTGAAAATGCAGTGAGAAGGGATGAAACAGTATAAATCAATATGCCGCATGTAAAAATCCTCTTTCTCCCGTATATATCCGCTATCCTTCCAAAAGGTACAAGGAACATTGCCGCAGCCATGATAAACGAGATAGAAACCCAGCTTAACAAAACCGCATCCATTGCAAATTCGTTACTAATGGTTGGAAGCGCAATATTTACAGAAGAGCCCATAAAAGGTGTGAGAAAAGAGGAAAGTGTTGTAATAACTAAAACACAGGGTTTGCTAATAATATTATTTGTTGTCATTTATAAATTATAACTGATTTTAATAGTAAGACATTGAAACAGAAAATGAGCATCTAAGGGTGAATAGTTGTACCTAAATTGAGCGATTCTTTTAAGACTGTCATTGCTCGCCCCGTAGATATAATTATCAACGGGGCGAGGAGTCCGCTCCGCCTCTGGCGGACGGACGACGTGGCAATCTCTCTCACAAGACGAGATTCCTCACGGAGCCTGTCCTGAGCGAAACAAAGAGATTCTTCGCTTTGCTCAGAATGACAGTGAGCGAAGGGTTCGGAATGACAATTCTAAAGGCTTCATCCATATAAATCGCTCAATTTAGATGTTAAGAGTCAAATTCTGTTTTTTACATTTCAGGAAGATTTATCTTGATATAAAGCTCGCGTAGTTGTTTTGGTTCGACTGTTGACGGACTGCCGCTCATAATGTCTGCTGCCTTCTGAGTCTTTGGAAATGCAATCACATCCCTGATAGATGTTGCACCAACCATGATCATTACAAGCCTGTCAAGCCCCAGCGCTATTCCTCCATGTGGAGGTGCACCATATTCAAGTGCATCCAGCAGAAAACCAAATTTTACCTTTGCCTCCTCTTCAGATATTCTCAGGATCTCAAACATTTTCCTCTGGGGATCACGCCTGTGGATACGGATACTCCCCCCTCCTATCTCATTGCCATTGAGGACGATATCATATGCCTTTGCCCTGAGAGAAGAGAGAAGTTCTTTATTATTAATATCTCCTTTAAGCATATTTTCAATGTCCTCATCCATCGGTGAAGTGAACGGATGATGCATCGCTTCAAATCGTCCTTCCTCTTCGTTCCATTCAAGGAGCGGGAAATCTGTAATCCAGACAAACTTATAACCGGGCTTTATCAGGTTTAATCTTTTCCCAAGCTCGAGTCTCATCCTGCCTAACACATCATGAACGACCTTCTCCTTATCAGCCACAAAGAGCATTAAATCTCCTTCCTCTGCATCAAGCCTCTGAGCCATCTGTCTTAGAATTTCCTCAGGGAAAAATTTTGCTATGGGAGATTCAAAGCCATTTTTTACCTTTATCCATGCAAGTCCTTTTGCACCAAAAGAGACCGCCTCTTCTGTAAGCAGGTCTATCTCTTTTCTCGAAAGGGCTGCCATGCCTTTGCCATTAATTGCTTTTACTCTTCCGCCTGACCTGGAGGCATCGAGGAATACCTTGAATGAACCTTTTTCTGACAGGTCAGCCATGTCTTTGAGTTCAAGACCGAATCGCAAATCAGGTTTGTCATTCCCGAACCTTTCTGTAGACTCATGGAAACTTAATCTTTCAAATGGTATCTCAAGCTCTACATCGAGGACATCTTTAAAGAGCCTTTTCATCATGCTCTCAATGTTTTCCATGACATCTTTTCTGCCGGCAAAAGACATTTCCAGATCAACCTGAGTGAATTCAGGCTGCCGGTCTGCGCGTAAGTCTTCGTCCCTGAAGCACTTTACAATCTGGAAATACTTTTCAAGTCCTGAGACCATCAATATCTGTTTGAAGAGTTGCGGAGATTGAGGCAGCGCATAAAAATGACCGGGATTCAGACGACTCGGTACAAGATAGTCCCTTGCACCTTCAGGCGTTGATTTTGTGAGCATGGGCGTCTCTATCTCAAGAAATTCTTTTTCGTCAAGGTAGTCCCTGATAACTTTTGTAACCTTATGCCGTATGATTAAATTTTTCTGCATCTCGGGTCTTCTTAAATCAAGATATCTGTGTTTGAGTCTAAGCATCTCGGACGCGTCAGCAGCATCTTCTATAGTGAAGGGCAGGGGGGATGATTCGTTCAAGACCTCGAGCTTATTTACATACATCTCAGCCATGCCTGTTGGAATGTTTGGATTTTCGGTACCGGCAGGCCGCTTTCTGATTTCACCTGATACAGAGATTACATATTCACTCCGCAGACTATGTGCAAGTTTATGTGTGTCGCCTGATACATCAGGACTAAAGACTACCTGAAATATCCCGCTTCTATCACGCAAATCTATAAATATAAGGCTGCCGTGATCCCTCCGCCTGAAGACCCAGCCACAAAGGGAAAGGTTTAGACCTATATCTGATCCCTTTATCTCTCCACATCCCTTATCCCGAATCATTCAACCTCCATCTTTATTTTATTCAATTCCTCAAATGTTAAATATCTGTATGCCCCTGATTCAAGTTTGCCCATCTCAAGGCCGTCAATCCTTATCCTTTTTAATTTCAAAACTGGATGCCCTATCTTTTCAAGCATCCTCCTGATCTGTCTTTTCTTCCCCTC
>JBGOWS010000095.1:0-7518 GCA_041478735.1 Thermodesulfovibrionia bacterium
GAGAAATCCTCTTTCATCGCTTCATGACATATCCCCGCCCGTCCTCGGACTGCTATACATCCCTGGGTTCTTAGCATCCCAGACACAGATCAGGAAGCTCGGACCCGAGTGGATAATCCTTCTTTATGCATCAGTATGGGCATCAGACTCAATGGCTTATTATCTCGGCAAAGGAATTGGGAAGAAAAGACTCTATATTGAAGTGAGCCCAAACAAGACAGTGGCAGGTGCAGTAGGTTCTATTATCGGCGGTGTAATCAGCGTACTACTTTTAAGAGCCGTCTTTGCCCCTCTGCTGACTGCGCCCTTAGCAGTATTAATTGGTATAATGATAGGAATTATTTCTGTAGTAGGCGATCTTGCAGAATCTATGTTTAAACGCGATGCAGGTGTCAAGGATTCAGGCATCATAATCCCCGGGCACGGAGGTATTTTAGATAAAATTGACGGGGTGTTGTTCGCAGGCCCAATGCTTTACTGGATGCTAATAGCATTGGGGATAAAATGAAGCGCATAACAATTCTCGGTTCGACGGGTTCGGTGGGGAGAAGCGCCCTTGATATTGTATCAAACCACAGGGATTGGTTCAAGGTTGCTGCTTTAACAGCAGGAAACAATGTCGACCTGCTCGAAAAGCAGATAAAGTATTTTTCCCCTGAGGTCGTAGCTCTCGCTGATGAGACTGCTGCAAAAGAATTACAAAAGAGAATAGGAAGGCAGTATGCTTTGCCCTTACAAATATTAGCGGGACAGGATGGTATTGTAGCAGCTGCAACTTATAAAGACTCGGATTTTGTACTCTCCGCAATTGTTGGCGCCGCGGGTTTGATTCCAACAATATCAGCTGTGCGCTCCGGAAAAACAATCGGCCTTGCAAATAAAGAGGCGCTTGTTATGGCAGGGAGGATAATGACCGAAGAATCAAAAAAATATGGCGTGCAAATTCTTCCTGTGGACAGCGAACACAGTGCAATATTCCAGTGCCTAGATGGCCAAAGAAAATCTGATGTAAGAAGGATTATACTAACAGCTTCAGGCGGGCCTTTCGCTGGCAAAAACATTAACGAACTGAAAGACATAACCCCGGAGGAGGCGCTCAAGCACCCAAAATGGAAAATGGGGGAAAAGATAACGATAGATTCTGCGACGCTCATGAACAAGGGTCTTGAGGTAATCGAGGCACACCATTTATTCGGCCTTTCTTCACAAAGGATAGATGTGCTTATCCATCCGCAGAGCATTGTGCACTCTATGGTCGAGTTTAATGACAGAAGCTGTATTGCGCAACTTTCAGTACCTGATATGAAAGGGCCTATAGCATATGCCCTCACTTATCCTCGAAGACTTGAGGATGTCATAAATGGACTTTCCTTAGACGAGATCGGGTCTCTTACATTTAAGAAACCGGACAACAAATGCTTTCCTTGCCTCTCTTATGCATACATGGCTTTAGAGGCTGGAGGCACAATGCCCTCTGTACTTAATGCGGCAAACGAGGTTGCTGTAAATGCATTTCTTAAAGGCAAAATCAAGTTTACCAAAATACCTGTTATAATCAAAAAAACTATGGACTATCACATTGTGATGTCTGATATGGAACTTGATGCTGTAATAGAAGCTGACAGATGGGCAAGGGAAAAGGCGGAAGAAGTTATTAAGTCATTAGCCTGAAAAGATGTGGACATTGTTCAATCGCCTTATTCGGATTAAGTAATCAGGTTATTAGAAAATTAATCACAGGAGTTAAAGAATGACATTTTTATTAGCAGTAATTCTTCTTGGCATAATTATATTTGTACACGAACTTGGACATTTCCTTTTCGCAAAGTTATTAGGTGTCAGGGTTTTAAAATTCTCACTCGGTTTCGGACCGAAACTCGTGGGTAGAAAATATGGTGATACTGAATATCTTATTTCGTCCATACCGCTTGGCGGATATGTAAAGATGTTGGGAGAAGAACATGCTGAAGAACTTAAAGAAGAGGAAAAGCCATTTGCATATAATTACCAGCCTGTTTGGAAAAGGTTCACAATAGTATTTTGCGGCCCCCTCTTCAATATGATCTTTGCGATAGTTATTTTTTTCTTTGTTTTTTTAAATGGCTTTCCTATATTGCTTCCCGAGGTCGGAGAGGTTTTAAATAATTCGCCCGCAGCGCTCTCAGGTCTTGCAAAAGGAGACAGAGTTATAGAGATTGAAGGGGTTACTATAAATCAGTGGGACGAGATGACAACAGTTATCTATAAAAATCCGGGGAAACCACTCCGTTTCAAGATAAAAAGGGATAGCGATACTCTTAATATGTCAATAATTCCTGAGAAGAAAAGCATAAAGAACATTTTTGGCGAGGAAAAAGAGATCGGGCTGATTGGGATAAAACCATCTGGAAGCAGCTTTATAAAAAAGGAGGGTATTGTCGGTGCAGTAGAAAACAGCATTATCAGGACATGGGATATATCGGTACTGACTGTAGTGTCTCTTGTTAAACTTATTCAGAGGGTCATACCTGCCGATACTATCGGAGGGCCTATACTCATCTTACAGATGGCAGGTGAACAGGCATCAAGAGGGTTCTTGAGTTTCTTTTTATTTATGGCTATTATAAACATTAACCTCGGGATACTTAATCTGCTCCCCATCCCTATACTAGATGGAGGACATATATTGTTTCTCGGAATTGAGGCGATAAGAAGGAAACCGCTTAACGAAAAAATCATCGCAATCGCCCAGAGGATTGGACTTGCAATCATTCTAACCCTTATGGTTTTTGCATTATATAACGATATCATAAGGTTGATTACAGGAAAACAGTTTCCCTGATGAAAGTAGCGTCTTTAAAAACCCGGGTCTCCTCAGGTGGAATCGTATCCAGGAGGCACAATGATATCACAGAGATAGCCATGGTAGCAGTCAAGGGAGGCAATGTCTGGTGTCTTCCAAAGGGACTTATTGACAAAGGGGAAGTTCCCGAAAAAACCGCGCTCAGAGAGGTAGAAGAAGAGACAGGGCTTAAAGGCAGGATTATCGAAAAGCTGGGAGAAATAACATACTGGTACTATATAAAAGAGGAAAATATTAAGTGCAAAAAGACCGTGCATTTTTTTCTTATGGAATATGAAGCTGGCGACGTTTCAAAACACGACCGGGAAGTAGATAATGCAGCATGGTTTCCGATTGATGAGGCACTGAAGAAGGCAAGTTACAGGGGAGAGAAGGAGATAATTGAAAAAGCAAGAGAAATACTGAAATCGAAATTAATTGCAATGACACGCCCCCCCTTAGTAAAGGGGGGCTAAAAGGGTATTTGGCATTGCGAGGTCTCTTCGACCAAAGCCATCTCATTAGGAAACGATGGGTAAAATATTGAATTGGAATGAATTGAAACAGACTGTTGACAGACTGGGAGCAGAAGGCAAGAAGATTGTTTTCACCAACGGTTGTTTCGACATTATCCATATCGGCCACATAAGGTATCTCAAAGAGGCTAGGACACTCGGGGATGTGCTTGTTGTCGGATTAAACTCAGATAAGTCTGTATCTAGGATAAAGCCTAAAAGACCAATCAACCCCCAGAATTATAGGGCAGAGATACTGTCTTCACTCGAAATGGTAGATTACGTTACCCTGTTCGACGAAGAGACACCTTATGAACTTATCAAACTTATAAAGCCCGATATCCTCGTTAAGGGTGGCGACTGGAAAAAAGAGGATATTGTTGGTTCCGATATTGTTAAAGAGACTCTGAGCCTTCCATTTATTAAAGGCATATCAACTACGAAAATAATCGAGAGGATTAAAAGGCTTTAGCTATTTGTATTTTTTAAAAAATAGTAGATAATTTAAACAAACATAAAGTAATATTTAATCTGATAATGAGGATTCTAATTATAGAAAGAGCTCGTCCAGAGGCTCTGGAATGCCTGAGATCGCGGCTTTTAAAATAGGATGAAAAAGGCTATATTCTTTGATCTTTACGGAACCTTAATTGACATCAGGACAGATGAGCATGACCCCTGGGTTTATTCCGTCCTTTCTCAATACCTTTCATACCACTCGGTTAATATAAAGCCTGAGGAATTAAAAGAGGCATATTTCGGTAGAATTGAACAGCATTTTGAGCAGAGCGAAGAAGAATATCCTGAGGTTGATATACATGGAATTTTTAATGAAATCATGCATCAATATGGCAATAAAAGATACGCTGAAGCTATTGTCAGTGATACGGCTCTGCTTTTCCGTTCATTGACAATAAGGCATTTTGGTCTTTTTCCATTCCTCGCCGATACCCTGACTCGTTTGAGCAAAGACTATAGCATGGCGATCATCTCCGATGCTCAGTGGGTTTTTGCCGAGTCTGAAACAGAGATGCTCGGCCTTGATCAGTTCTTCGAGCTTAGAATTCTCTCATCACACTTTGGTTTTAAGAAACCTGATGTAAGGCTCTTTGACCTTGCTATGGAAAAGCTTGAGGTAAAACCTGAAGAATCCATATATATTGGTGATGTCTTACAGAGGGACCTCGCCGGTGCAAAAAGAGCTGGGATGAAATGTATCCTTTTCAGGTCTGAATGTCTGGAGTATGCCAATCTAATAGCTGATGGATGTTTTTTTGATTACTCTGTATTAGAGAATATCATCAATGCAATAGTATAATTACCTTACATTGGCATTCTGAACCTTTCGCCCTTATAAAACCTCTTCCAGAGGAGCATATGGAAAATTGAAGGCTTCTGCTACTGCTTTATATGTAATTTTACCTTCTACTAAGTTTACTCCCCTCGCTAAAGCCGGGTTTTCTCCCGCAGCTTTTCTCCAGCCTTTCTCTGCGATCTCAAGCACATAAGGGAGGGTATTGAGTGTCAGGGCACGTGTAGATGTGCGAGGGACAGCCCCTGGCATATTAGAGACTGCATAATGAATTATCCCTCCTTCTTCATATACGGGATGAGAATGTGTGGTTGGACGAGATGTCTCCGCACATCCTCCCTGGTCAATGGATACATCCACCAAAACTGCTCCGGTTCTCATGGTCTTCAGTATTTCACGTGTAATTAATTTTGGTGCCCTAGCCCCGGGTACCAGGACAGATCCGATGAGTAAATCAGCATAGCCTGTTACCATTCTCAGATTATAATTATCAGCAATCATTGTCGTAACTCTGCCCTGAAAGATATCATCCAGCATCCTTAATTTACGGGGATTTATATCCAAAACAGTCACAGATGCGCCCATACCTGAAGCTATGCGGGCAGCATTATAACCAACAGTTCCTCCCCCCAGAATTACTACATTGCCCGGCGGAACTCCAGCCACCCCTCCCAAAAGGATCCCTCTCCCGCCGTAAGTTTCTTCCAAATACTTCGCCCCTTCCTGAGGTGCCATCCTTCCCGCAATCTCACTCATAGGGAATAAAAGGGGCAGAAAGCCATCCTCTGTCTGAACAGTTTCATATGCTATTCCTACAATCTTTCTTTTTTGAAGGTTTATGGTAAGTTCTTCCGAGGCAGCAAGGTGAAAATAAGTGAATACAATCTGTCCTGCCTTAAGAAGTCCATATTCTTCTGGCAAAGGCTCTTTAACTTTGAGAACGAGATCAGACTTATCAAAGATATCTTCGTGTTTGTCGAAAATTTGAGCTCCAGCTCTTATATATTCTTCGTTACTAAAGCCGCTCCTAAGTCCAGCGCCTTTCTCTATAATAACCTTATGCCCTCTACGGACAATGGTTTCTACTCCTCCAGGGACAATGGCTATACGATTCTCTTCAGGTTTAATCTCTCTCGGTACACCTATAATCATCTTTTATTCTTTCATCTTGAATTTGTAATTGCAGTAACGAAAAGTTTATAAGCATTCCCTGATTTTTATTGTGTTTTTATGGGCTTCCAAACCTTCTGCTTCCGCAATTATTTTAACCGCCTTGGCAAGTTTTGCAAAACCCTCCTTTTTGAAGCTTAAGAGGCTTGAACGTTTTACGAAATCATATACGCCGAGTGGTGACGAAAACCTTGCTGTTCCTCCTGTTGGAAGTGTATGGTTCGGGCCTGCTGAATAATCTCCCAATGCCTCCGGGGTCCACTCCCCCAGGAATATAGCGCCGGCATTTTTAATCATAGGCAATACATTCGTTGGTTTTTTTGTCATAACCTCAAGGTGCTCGGGTGCAATATGATTTGAGAGTTCTACAGAATCTTTTATATCCTTTGTGATTATAATAGCTCCGTAATTGTCAATAGACTTCCTTGCAATTTCTTTTCTAATTAACTCAGCAAGTTGTTTCTCAATCTCTTTATCAACAGCAACTGCAATTCTCTTAGAATCAGTTATTAATATAGATGATGCAAACTCGTCATGCTCTGCCTGACCGAGTAAATCAGCTGCAATAAAAGAAGGGTTTGCAGAATCATCTGCAATAATTATTATCTCACTTGGTCCTGCAATCATATCTATATCCACAACTCCAAAGACCATCTTCTTTGCCGTAGCAACATAGATATTCCCGGGACCTACAATCTTATCGACCTTCTTTATAGTCTTTGTTCCATATGCCATTGCTCCAACTGCCTGGGCTCCGCCAATCCTGTAGACCTCTTTTACCCCGAGCAATTTTATTGCAGCCATAACATATGGGTTAATCTCATCTTTTGGTGCGGGCACACAGAGGGCTATCTCCTTTACACCCGCAACCTGTGCGGGTATAACGTTCATCAAAACAGTAGATGGATATGAAGCCTTGCCTCCCGGTATATATACGCCAACCCTCTCGATTGGCCGTATCAACTGTCCGAGGATCGCGTCTTTTTCAGAGAATGACCAGGATTCTTCCTTCTGCATTTCATGAAAAGTCCTTATCCTTTTTGCAGAGAGTTTAAGTGCATCTACTACCTTTCTATCTGCCTTTCCTGCATATTTTGACATTTCATCCGGGTCTATTTTCAATTCTTTTGGCTTTACTAAATCAAATTTTTCTGTGTATTTAAGGACAGCCCTGTCACCATTTCTCCTGATATCTTCAAGAATATTCTTAACCCTTTGCTCAATCTCCTGATTGATGCCAGAGGCACGTTCCTTAAGAACACTTAAAAAGGCTACCAATTCTTTATTATTTCTTATAATCCTCATTGGAGATAATTCTAACCTTTAAGAGCCGATAATTCAAGAATCTTTAAGTATTAACCCGAAAGATGCATTTGCTGACTGGCATATATGCAGAAAAACCTTTACCAATCGCAATTTTGCTTTAAATGCGATATATTTGTTATGCATAAAAACGAACAGGTTTATTCAGCAAACCAATGTCCTACAAAGGTGGCGAGAGTAAAGCTTTTTCTGCACACATGCCCGCCTTCTTTTTTCCATAATTGCATTTTTGGGGTTAAAGAGAGGCAACAAATTTGACGGGCATTACAGGCTATTTGAGTTACCAATGAGACCATAAGCAAGGTCACATCGTCATTCCTCTTTTGTCATCCCGGCTCGTCCTGCCAATGGCTCGCAGAGGATCCTTCTTAAAGAAA
>JBGOWS010000041.1:0-12371 GCA_041478735.1 Thermodesulfovibrionia bacterium
TGCGGAAGACACTTGTACAAACCGGTTCATACGATAACGTGATGGTAATCCGTAAGGCGTCAAAATCCGAAGTTCAGAGCGGCGTTGATCGGCTACAGGCTTCGATAATGGAAACCCAGCTGGAGGTGGCAATAGGGACAAACGGCCAGCGGCTATTAGCCAAAGAGTTAGTGGTAATTATCACCATGACAAGGCGGGGTACCGCTAAGCTGTCAAATGTAATTATCAGAGGGATAGCAGAAAATTCAATGATACTGCGTCCACAGGTTAAGCTTGTCGGGGGGCGCATGCCAAGGCCTGGTTCATCTGAAATAATCGCAGGGACAAGCATTGCCAAACGGTTTAAAGGAGCTGGTATTGGAGAAACACTCCGTTTTGCCATGAGGGACTGGACAGTTGTAGGGATATTCGATGCAGGGAACACGGGCTTTAGTTCAGAGATATGGGGAGACGTAGATCAACTCATGCAGGCTTTCCGGAGGCCGGTTTACTCATCGGTAATCTTTAAACTGCGCAATTCTTCAGAATTCGGAACGGTTAAATCCCGCATTGAAAATGATCCGCGTCTTACCCTTGAAGCAAAGCGTGAACCCGCGTACTACGAGGAACAGTCGGAGATGATGGCGAAGTTCCTCCGCATTACAGGCATAACACTTACGATAGTATTTTCTATCGGAGCAATTATTGGAGCTATGATTACCATGCACGCTGCAGTAGCGCATCGGGTTACCGAAATCGGCACCCTCCGCGCCCTTGGATTCAACAGGTCAAACATCCTGCTTGCGTTCCTTTTAGAATCACTCGTTCTCGGCTTCATCGGTGGATGTGCCGGCCTGTTCCTTGCCTCCTTTTTACAATTCTTTACCATTTCTACGATGAATTTCCAGACCTTTTCCGAACTTACCTTTAACTTCTCCCTTACTTTCGAAATAGTCTATAGAGCCCTCATTTTTTCAGTGATTATGGGGCTTCTGGGAGGGCTATTACCTGCTATAAGAGCATCACGCATGAATATTGCAGAGGCGTTGAGGGCAAGTTAATATGTGAGATAAATATTCTACTTCATAAAGATTCTGAATTTATAATTTTATCAATATTATAGGCTTAGTTAATCCCAACTAAAACTTTTATCACATGCCTTGCAGCAGCATTCTACATGTTCTTAAGGTCTTTTTAGATGTTTCACCATCTCTCTCCGGGCATTATCAATATTTTCAAGTCTTTTAACCACGCTCAATTTAATATTTAACCGTGATGTGTAAGGTTCAAGGAGATTTACCACTTCTTCTTTCCTCACTAATATTTCCAACGGAAGAATTGACATTTTTTCGATGCACGACAGGAATTTTTCAAGAAATTCTTTCTTGTACCCGGCTTTCCTCGCAAGATGCATATCAAGAATAAAACCTGAGTCACGGTCAATCAGAATAATCGCATAAGGGAAATAAGGTCTTTTTCCTTCAGCTATAGGCGTAGGAGTATAGAAGAAATCAATTTCCCATATCACAGGGGTAGGTTTTGCAGTCTTTCTTATCCTTTGTATACGAACTTCATCCACCTTCTCATCTGAATATTTTACCCTTTTAAGAGGAGCAGGTTCCCTCCACTCATCTTTCCAGACAATCATGCCGTCCCTTTTTTCAGGTACCCTGGTCAAATAAAGGTTCTTTTTAGGGGTACTCAATAATTTTTTATTTTCCTTAAAGCGTAAACATACTTCTTTTGCCCGCTGTAATGCATCTGTCATGTATAGTGCTTCATCCCTGCTTAAAAACCAGGGAAAATATCCGGGTTTATAACTTCTGAAGAGCGGCCAGGAGTTTCGGCCCCTGAATTTAAATCCAAGTTCATTGATGATTTGTCTATCTTCCTGATCGACAAATCGTTTATCCTCAAACGATAACATCAGGCAATCCTGAATATACAAAGAATCCGGCTCATCAGGATTTATCTGTCCCTTAAGAATCTTTAAATAACCCTGTAAACCCTCTGTTCCCGAATATACAGCCATTGCCAAAACCTCACCCAACTCACCCATAATGCAGCAATATCCGACTTCACCGTTTTGAGGATTTTGAACACCAAACACATCTGTTTCTTTCATCCATTCCCATGGCTCAATTTTCCTGAATTCTATTGCAGCATCATAAAGGGTTTTCCATTCTTCTATTGACGGTTCTGCTATTCTCATTTAAGTTTCCTTTCTGTTTCAAACTGGTATATATGGCAACGTCTCAAATACCATTAAAAAACCTCTGCAGTTGCAAATTGGATCTCTTGAATTTCTCGAACCCTTGTCCGTTTTAAGGTTAATAATTTGAGGTTACAACGGCTCTATCTCTCACACCACTTCCTTGCATTCTGAAACATCCTTAGCCAGGGAGACGCTTCAAGGTTTTTCTTCCAATCCTCCGGCATATAAGGCCACTGCCATTTAAGAAAGGTCCTTTCTGGATGGGGCATCATTGCGAGGTGCCTTCCATCGCGTGAACAGAGAGATGTAATGCCAAAAGGAGAGCCATTGGGGTTAAAAGGATATGTCTCGGTGAATTCTCCATTGTCATCAACAAACCTTATTGGAGCAAGACCCTTTTCTTGAACCTCCTGTAGCATATCCTTATCCGGGAAATAGACCCTTCCATCACCATGTGCAACCCATACACCCAGGGTAGAGCCTTCCATCCCTTTCAGCATGATGGCTGGGCTCGGTAAAATATGGACTGTTGAGAATCTTGATTCGAATCTGTCTGACTTATTACGTATGAATCTTGGCTGAATCCTGTCAGAAATCTCTCTCCACGGTATCCAGCCGAGGAGTGCCATGAGCTGGCAACCATTACATACACCGAGGCTGAAGGTATCAGGCCTTTCATAGAACCTCTGGAACTGCTCATAAAATCTTTTATTAAACCTGATTACCCCTGCCCAGCCCTTAGCAGAATCAAGGACATCGGCATAACTAAAGCCACCTACAAATGCAATGCCCCTGAAGTCATCAAGACTTATCCTATTTTCGAGGAAATCAGTCATTGTAACATCCCACATCTCAAATCCAGCCTGATAAAAGGCAGAGTTCATTTCGCGGTCTCCATTACTACCTTCTTCCCGAATGATGGCCACCTTGGGTTTGTCATTCCTTTCAAGAAGTGTCTGTGGTGTATTTTTCGGGGCAAACATAAGAACATACTGAGGCCCTTTTCTATCGAAATTCACATTTCTCTCTTCATCAACACATTCAGGGTTTGCCTGGAGCCTGTCAAGATGATAACTCGTTTCCTCCCAGATATCCCTTAAAACTCGCATATCTTCTTTCAAAATAGAATGCCCATTGATGCTGATATTTATCTCTTTTTCAACCTTTGTATTACCGATTATTTGATATGGTATTTCATTATCTCGGAGAACTTCTGTTATCCTGCCTTCCTTTTCAGGGAGATATTCGATAACTAATCCAAGCTCTTCTGAGAATAGCAAAGAAAGTTCGGAGACTTTGGCAAGCTCAGTCGAGCCGTTCGGAGTTGAGAGTTCGGAGTCTCCCCCCCACCCCTGCCCCCCCCCTCGAGGGGGGAGGGTTAGGGAGGGGGTGCTGACTTCTGACTTCTGACTTCTGACTTCTGATTCAGCATTATGTTTTATATTTACCTCGATCCCGCAGTTGCCTCCAAATGCCATCTCAAGGAGACTGGTTATCAATCCTCCGTCACTCCTGTCATGGCCAGAAAGAATCAGATCCTCAGAAATCAGTTTCTGTATGGCATTAAAAGTGTATTTCAAAAGTTCAGGGTCATCAAGATCAGGAGATTCATTTCCGACTTGTCCATAGACATGTGCTAAGGCAGTGCCACCAATTCTGTATTTCCTTTTGCCGAGGTCGACATAAAGCAGCCTGCTTTCACCTGGTCTTTTTATATCAGGTGAAATAACCTTTGTAATATCCGGGCATGTAACATAAGCAGAAATAACAAGGCTTCCCGGAGATTTGACCATCTCTCTCTTGCCAGATGAATCAATAACCATTGCAGCCATGGAAAGGCTGTCCTTGCCTCCATCAATTGCAATGCCAAGTTCAATCATTAAATCGCGCATGGCCGCAGCAGCATCATAAAGCCTGGTACCTTCACCTGGAAGTTTTGCTGCCCACATCCAATTCCCAGAACATTTGATGTCTTCAAGTGCGCTTACCTTTGCCCATACAATATTTGTAATAGCCTCGGCAACGCTCATCCGCGCCATTGCTGCCGGATCTATTAATCCTTTTATAGGCTGTTCCCCTATTGAAATAGCCGCCCCTGTTAATCCGAAATGGCCCTGGCTAATAACTGCAACATTAGATAAAGTAAGCTGGGACGAACCAACGCATTGCTGCTGCGCAATGAGACCAGTAACGGACCTGTCAACCTTATTGGTAAGGAATCTCTTCGAGCCTACAGAAACAAGCCGGAGCACCCTTTCGAGAGCTTCTCTTACCGTTGCATATTCTGGCAATTTTAAAGATTCAAGTTCGGGTTTTATTCTTTCGATGTTAAAGGTCTTCTGCGGCATATCACCAAGAACCTTTGACAGTTCAAGATTAACAGGAGTGCTCCCATCTGTTTCATCATGAAGAACAATATACTCATCTCCGGTAATCTCTCCTATAACCGAGCATGGGACCTTCTCCCTTTTACAGAGCTCAAGGAAAATCTCAATTTCGTCAGGCTCTATAAGGAGGGCGTCATTTTCCTGATACTCAGCTCCCCAAATCTCAAGCACAGAAAGTGTATTATCGCCGAGCTGAATATTTCTTACTTCTATCTTTGCACCCGCAGGATAAATTATTTCTTTCACTACATTACAGTTTCCGCCTGCACCCTGGTCATGGATGCTGACAACAGGATTCTCGTCACCCATTTCTACACATGCCCTTATGACCCTGTTAACCTTCTGCTCCATCTCTGCATCACCGCGCTGAACAGCGCTGAAGTCAAGTTCAGCTATGTTTTCTCCCTGTATCATGCTCGAGGCAGCGCCACCACCAATACCGATTCTATAAGCAGGGCCTCCGATCTTGACCACAAGCATTCCATTTTGAGGTTCCTCTTTTCTGATATGCCTGTTATCTATTTGTCCAATACCACCAGTAAACATTATGGGCTTGATCCATTCCCTTCTTTCCCCGTTTGGCAGCCTCATGCCAAAAGACCTTGTAAAGCCCTGTATGACAGGCTCACCAAATTTGTTTCCGTAATCAGAGGCACCATTACTTGCCTCTATCTCTATTTGAAGCGGAGAAGCAAGGTTCGGTGGATATTCAAATGAGGAATCCTCCCATGGCAGTGGATAGCCTGGCATCTGCAGATTGCCAACACAGTAAGCAGCAGTCCCTGCTACGACCAAGCTACCTCTGCCTGTGGCATGAACATCTCTTATTCTCCCACCTGTGCCTGTCTCTGCTCCAGGGAACGGTGCCACACCAGTGGGGAAATTGTGTGTCTCGGCTGTGAATATGATGTGATAATTGACCCTTGCATCTATAAAGCGGGAGGGCTTGTCTGGACGCTCAGGGATTATTGTCAATATCTCGTAACCCCGAATTCCGCTTGAGTTATCTTTAAAGGCAATAATGCTGTTAAACGGGTTAGCCCTTAGTGGATACTTAATTATGTCCATTAGCGCATAGGGCATCTCTTTTCCATCAATAATCAATCTGCCTTTAAAGAACCAGTGTCTTGAATGTTCGCTGTTTGACTGACCAAGGTCAAAACATTCCACATTGGTTGAGTTTCGTCCTATGTCACTAACAAAAAGGTTGTAATAATACTCTATGTCCACCTCGTCGAGACCGAGTCCCAATTCGGTGTTTAGCTTCCTGAGAGCCTCCTCGCCTTCTTCAATCAACGGGACTATATAAACAGGCTCTGGTTTTATACCTGTCTCAAAAGTGCTAGGCCTTTCCGGGTAGGGGCACTCTGTCATCCGGTCATGGATGAGTTCCAGAAAAGGCTGAAGGCTGAAGGCTGAAGGTTGAAGGGGTGATGACCTACCCCCCCTTTGCCCCCCCTTGGTAAGGGGGGGCTGGGAGGGTGACTGTATACTGCTTACTGCATACTGCTTACTGCATATGAGCTTATACCTCCTCGACCGTTCTATTCGTGTAATTTTTTTGAGACCACAGGCATTGCATACAGAGACAGCATTTGTTGCCCAGGCAGTTGTAAAATTCATCCTCGGGCCAACCTCAAAAAGACAGTGACGAGTGACGAGTGACGAGTGACGAGTTAAAAAACTTTCATTGGAAAATTTCTCTGGCTCGAACGTTTCGGATAATAGCCAACGAAGAATTTCGAATTCTTCTGGAGTAAGAAGCTCCGATGTCTCAATATTAAAGCAGTATTCTGTCTCTATATCCTTTATCTCAAGAGAGACCTTCTGCTGCGCAGCTAACAACAGTTCATTTTTCTTCTCCAGAGAAAGGGCTGGTTTTCGATAAAGGTGTAATAAACTCATGTAAGTTTTATTTTAGCAGAAATTAAAAGTCAAATGATTGGCTTCTCCTATAATCCGTAGTCACCCTGAACTCGTTTCAGGGTCTTCCCGAAATTTGTTCGGGACTGAAACCAGTTCAGCATGACAAAGTCTGTTATAAGAGGTCGATCCCGCCAGGGTGGCAGAAGATTTTACCGCCAAGATGATGAAGGGTTTTTGCCTTATCAAGGTCAACCCTGAGATAGCCGTCAAATACGCCTTCCTTCGCCGAAGCAGCCAAAACCTCTCCTACAAAGATGGTGTGGTCACCAACCTCATGATGGGAGTAGAGCCTGCATTCGATATTTCCAATACACTCCTTGATGAGGGGGGTGCCCACTTTCTGAGCCTTCACCAGAGTAAGCTTGCAGACCTTGAACTTATCCGTATCTCTTCCTGAGAGTGTTCCACAGCACAATACTTCTTTGATCATTTCAAGATGGGGTATGTTAATAACAAACTCACGGCTCTCTGAGATACATTTATGCGAAAACCTCTCGTGCCCTATGGCAACAGCTATAAGCATTGGTTTGAAGCTGACTGGCATCTGCCAGGCAGCAGTCATAACATTGATTTTTTCTCCAAGTCTTGTGGTTATTAGTACAGTCGGACCATGATTGATCAACCGGTTTGCATTTGTTATAGGTATGTTTTTAAAAGACATTTTATTTTTCCTCCAGGAACATCTCTTTAATCTTTACTTCTATACATTAATTTTAGGGATAATTATGCAATATTATATTGTTTAACTGAAATAATCTTTTATTTATCTATTCAAAAACCCTTTTAAATATATAATCAACATTTCTCAGATAATATTCAAGATCAAAAATAGTATCAATCTCTTCTATTGTTAGATATTTCCTGACTTCTTTATCCTTCAATAATACCTTTTTGAAATTAACCCCTTCCTTCCAGCTCCTCATTGCATTCCTTTGCACAATATCATACGCATCCTCACGAACAAGACCCTTCTTTATAAGTGCGAGCATGACCCGTTGAGAATTATATAAACCACAGCTTTTGGCCATATTTTCCTTCATCCTCTTAGGGTAAACCTGAAGTCCCTCGATAATCCCCTTCAGTCTATCAAGCATATAATCAACGAGTATTGAACTATCAGGAATTATCACGCGCTCAACAGAAGAATGTGAGATATCCCTCTCATGCCATAGTGCAATATTTTCGAGTGCTGCCAGGGCATTTGTTCTTACGAGCCTTGCAAGGCCGGAGAGGTTTTCGCAACCAACAGGATTCCGCTTATGAGGCATTGCTGATGAGCCCTTCTGTCCTGCTGTAAACGGTTCTTCAACCTCCAGAACTTCCGTTCTCTGAAGATGCCTTATCTCAATAGCTATTTTTTCTACTGAAGCTGCAACCAGTGCAAGGGTTGTGAGATACTCTGCATGCCTGTCCCTCTGCACCACCTGCGTCGCAATGGGTTCGGGCTTCAGGCCAAGTTTTTTGCATGCCTTTTCTTCAATCACAGGTGGGATATTTGAGAATGTACCAATAGCACCGGAAAATTTACCTACCCTTATTATATCCTTTGCCCTTTTCATCCTCTCGACGTTTCTCTTCATATCTTCATACCAGAGGGCGAACTTCAGGCCGAACGTCATCGGTTCTGCATGAACACCATGACTTCTACCCATCATTGGCGTCTCTTTATATTCGTATGCCTGCTTTTTTAGAACGTCCGTCAGTTCATGGATATCTTTGATGATAATATCAGACGCCTCGCGCATAAGGATAGCCAGGGCCGTATCCAGTATATCTGATGAGGTTAACCCTTTATGGATAAACCTCGACTCGGTGCCGAGGTTCTGAGCAACTGATGTGAGGAATGCTATGACATCATGTTTCACAACTTTTTCCATCTCATCAATCCTCTGGACATCAAATCGCGCCTTTTTCTTTATAGTCTTCAAGGCATCCTTTGGTATCTCGCCAAGTTCCGCCCAGGCTTCACATACAGCAATCTCTACATCAAGCCATTTCTGGTATTTAGTCTCGCTATCCCACAACTTCCCCATTTCATGACGTGTATAACGTGGTATCATTTTCTCCCTCCTTTTTTATTTTAGATCTTTTTTAATGTAACTAAGCATCAAAAGTCACATTACATCACCTTGACAATTCCATACTGTAATTTCTAACCCTGACTTTTTTATCCTTGTTCTTAACAGCATTACTTACGCCTTCCTTTATCTCTGGAATTCTATTTTCATTAATTTTACCACCCTATCCCCTTGCAAAAAAAGATATTTTTATGGTAATCTTATTTTCTTGAAGGAAACAATCCGTATTTCTTATTCAGGAATACGCCTTTCCAAATAATTTGTACAGAAAAACCCCTGTAACCAGAAAAAGGGGTTTTGAGAAAACAGGAGGAAAAAAAGAAAATGGTAGTAGCGATGAAGGAACTGCTCGAGGCAGGGGTTCACTTTGGTCATCAGGTAAAGCGATGGCATCCCAAGATGAAAAAATACATCTTTGGAGAAAGAAACGGTATCTATATCATCGACCTTCAGAAGACAGTAAAAGGTCTTGAAGATGCCTATAACTTCATAAAGGATGTGGCGTCAACAGGAGCGTCTGTACTTTTTGTTGGCACAAAGAAACAATCACAAGATTCTATTCAGGAAGAGGCAACCAGGGCGGGCGCATTTTATGTTAACCAGCGCTGGCTTGGGGGTATGCTATCAAATTTTTCAACTATAAAAAAGAGCATAGAAAAACTAAAAAAATTTGAGGCCATGAAAGAGGATGGCACCTTAGACCTGCTTACTAAAAAAGAAGTTGCTGCTATCGAAAAGGAAAAGTCTAAACTGGAAAAAAACCTGTCAGGTATTAAAGATATGACAAGCCTTCCAGCAGCATTGTTTATAGTTGACCCGAAGAAGGAGAAGATTGCCATTGCTGAGGCAAGGAAACTCTCTGTGCCAATAGTTGCAATAGTTGACACAAACTGTGACCCAGACGAAGTTGATTATGTAATCCCGGGTAATGATGATGCTATAAGGGCTATAAAACTCATAACCTCAAAGATAGCAAATGCTGTAATTGAAGGCAAAGAGATATTATCAAAGACTTTGGTAGAAGAAGCTGTAAGTTTACAGGTTGAGGATAAGATACAGCAGGAAAAAACCGAGGAGGCGGAATGACAACAATCTCTGCAGAAATGATAAAGGACCTCAGGGAAAAAACAGGGGTTGGTATGATGGAATGTAAAAAAGCACTTGCAGAAAGTAAAGGAGATTCCGAAAAGGCTATAGACCTGCTTAGACAGAAAGGTCTTGCAGGTGCTTTAAAAAAAGCAGGCAGAACCACCTCTGAAGGCCTCATTAACTCATATGTGCATATGGGGAAAATAGGGGTAATGGTTGAGGTTAATTGTGAGACAGACTTTGTTGCAAGAACCGATGATTTCAAAGAACTCGTCAAAGATATCGCTATGCATATAGCAGCTACGGCCCCACTATACCTATCAAGAAATGAAGCACCGCAGGATACCATAGAACGAGAAAAGAAGATATATAGGGCACAAGTTGCAGATAAACCTCCACACGTTGTCGAAAAGATTATAGAGGGGAAACTTGAAAAATTTTATACTGAAACCTGTCTTCTTGACCAACTGTTCGTTAAGGACCCCGAACAAAAGAAGAGGATTAAAGATATCATCTCCGAGAAGATCGCAAAATTAGGCGAGAATATAGTCGTAAGAAGATTTGTTAGATTCCAGCTTGGAGAGATAATTAAAGGATAAAGAGATTGGGATACAAGAGAATCCTTCTGAAAATCAGTGGTGAGGCTATGATGGGAGATAAGGGCTATGGAATTGATTCGTCCACTGTTGATTTTATAGCGAAGGAAATAAAAGAAGCAGTCTCGACAGGGGTTGAAGTAGCAATAGTGATAGGTGGAGGAAACATCTTCAGAGGGGTAGAGGCCAGTGTAAGAGGAATGGAAAGGGCATCCGCTGATTACATGGGAATGCTTGCAACTGTTATTAATGCCCTTGCCCTTCAGAACTCCCTTGAAAAACACGGGGTACCAACAAGGGTTCAGTCAGCCATAGAAATGAAGGAACTTACAGAGACGTATATAAGGCGCAAGGCGATAAGACACCTCGAAAAAGGAAGAACCGTGATCTTCGCCGCTGGGACAGGTAACCCATATTTTACGACTGATACCGCTGCAGCCCTGAGGGCTATGGAGATTGGTGCAGAGGTCATACTTAAGGCAACAAAAGTTGACGGTATATATTCCTCCGACCCTATGAAAGACCCTGCTGCAAAAAAATATAATACAGTCACTTACATCGATGTACTGAAAAGGGGCCTTAGCATTATGGACTCAACTGCAGTATCATTATGTATGGACAATAACCTGCCTATTGTGGTATTTAATCTGAGAGGAAGCGGCAATATCAGAAAACTTATAGAAGGCAAAAAGATAGGAACTCTTGTAAGGGGAAACAATGGAGCAAGAGTTAAAAAGAAAAGCCACTGAGCGAATGACTTGCACCATCGAGGTTCTGAAGAAGGATTTCGCTTCTGTCAGGACAGGAAGGGCATCCCTGGCACTCCTCGATGGGATAGCAGTAAATTATTACGGCACACAAACTCCGCTTCAACAACTTGCGGCAATGAGTATACCCGAGAGCCGTCAGATAGCAATACAGCCATGGGATCAAAAAATCATTCCTGACATTGAAAAATCTATTCTGAAATCAGACCTTGGCCTTACCCCCATTAATGACGGCAAGATGATAAGAATAAATATTCCTCCCCTTACTGAGGAAAGAAGAAAACAACTTGTTAAAGCTGTAAAGAAAAAGGCAGAAGAAGCAAAAGTATCAATAAGGAATATCAGGAGAGATACAAACGAAGAGCTTAAAAAGCTCGAGAGAGAAAAACACCTCAGCGAAGACGAAGTAAAAAAGTTTCAGGTAGAGATACAGAAGATCACAGATTCTTTTATAGCTAAAGTGGATGAGATTTTGGGGCACAAGGAAAAGGAAATAATGGAGGTGTGAGATAACAAACAGCAATTTTATTTTAAAAGTAACAGATGCAAAGCTGATAGATATTCAGAAGGCTCTTCAGACAGCAGGCATAAAGGTAAGAAGCATTATCGAGGTATTTAAAGAAGAGGAAAATTCGCAAGACGAAAAACCAAGAGGGACAAAGTAATGCCAGATAAAAAAGCTGAAAAGAAAAAGATCAAAAAACCCGATAAAAAGGTCATAAAAACTGTTGCCAGGAAAACTCCCCTGAAAACTAAGCCAAAAACCACTGAGAAAAGAAAGCTAACTGCCAAAACTTCAGTTTTAAAGAAACTAAGTGAAAAATCAGAACAGGAAAAAAATACAGTCCTGAGAAGGGTGCTTATTAATCACAGAGAAGCAATTGTAAAGGAAGCAAAGACCGAGATATCTAAATATATAAAAGGTGAGAAAAGGCAACTTGTAGAGACAGCCCTTGATGATGGAGACTGGTCGGTTATTGATCTATCAGAAGATATCAGCCTAAAGCAGCTGAGTACCCATAGGGAAAACCTCCTCAAGATAGACGAGGCTCTGAGAAAACTTGCAGAAGGTACCTATGGTAAATGCGAGGATTGTGGAGAAGAGATAAGCGAGAAAAGGCTTAAGGTCATTCCATTTGCGATTTACTGTATAGACTGTAAGGAAAAAAGAGAGCAACTTGAGGAATTGGAGAAAAAGCAGGGGTTGATGTAAACTTATTTATAAACATTTGCAGATGCTCCTCCTGTCAAACCTTTAACTGCTAATTTCTCTGTCAATAGTCGGCAAGCACCTATCATATACCTCATCCAGTACATCTTTTGCACCCCTCGAA